>JACQFG010000411.1 GCA_016200155.1 Planctomycetota bacterium
CGACGCCCAGGTCGGCCGCATCCTGGAGGCGCTGCGCGAGGCCGGCCTGGAAGAGGACACGATTATCGTTTTCGCCGGCGATCACGGGCTGGCGATCGGCAGTCACGGCCTGTTCGGCAAGCAGAATCTCTACGATTGCTCGATGCGCACGCCGATGATTTTCGCGGGTCCAGGCATTCCGCAAGGCAAAACCTCCGACGCGTTCTGCTACCTGCTCGACATCTACCCAACGCTCGGCGATCTCGCCAAGGTCCAAACCCCCGACGGCAGCGACGGCAAGAGCCTGGTCCCCGTGCTCAAGGGCGACAAGACGCAGGTGCGCGATTCGCTCTTCACCGCCTACCGCCAGTTCGAACGCTCGGTGCGCGACGACGGCTGGCACATGATCGTCTACCCGCACCTCAACAAGACGCAGCTCTTCGACCTGCAAAACGATCCGCACGAGACCAAGAACCTCGCCGCCGACCCAGCCCACGCCAAGCAAATCGAACTCTTGACCGAGAAGCTCAAGGATTGGCAGAAGCAGCTCGGCGACAAGCAGCCGCTGCGCAGCGACAAGCCGATGGCGGAGGAATTCGATTTCTCGAAGGTCCCGCCGCTGGAGAAGAAAAAGAAGGAGAAGAAAGCAAGCCAGGAGCAGACTCCCGTTGCAGCGCCGCGCACTGTTCTCCCCTCTCCCCCTGTACTCAGGGGGAGAGGGGCCGGGAGTGAGGGGGCAGGCGCCCCGCGAAGAATTGATGCCCAGCCAAGTGATACTCAACCCCCTCACCCCGACCCTCTCCCCCTGAGTACCGGGGGAGAGGGAGCAACACCGGTCAAAGCCAAGCCAAACAACATCATCACCCCCGGCAAGGTCGAGATGTATCCGACCTACGCCGCCATCGGCATCGAGGTCGCATACACCGGAGACGACAACGACAACGCCCAGGCGTCGTTCGTGTGGCGCAAGGCCAGCGAATCCACCTGGCGCAACGGCGTCGACATGACGTTTGACCGCAAACGCAAGCTCATCTGGGCCAGCATCTGGCCGCTCGAACAGGACGAAACGATCGCCATACAAATCACGTTTGAAGATCCCGACGCCAAGGATCAGAAACAGAAGTGGAACGGCGTCCACGTGACGCGCAAGTTCAACTTCACGCCGCAGGGCCGGACGTTCTACGTGGCGCCGACCGGCAGCGACGCCGACGCGGGCAGCAAGGACAAGCCGTTCAAGACGTTCGCCAATGCCAGCAAACAATTGCAGCCCGGCGATACGCTGCTAGCCATGTCGGGCGTCTACAAGGAAGGCGATCTCTTGCAGGGCCTGAAGGGGACCGCCGACAAGCCGATCGTCATCGCCGCCGCCAAGGACGAGAAGCCGATCCTTGACAGCTCGCTCGTCATCGCTGCCAAGAGCGGCGCCTGGAAGGACCTCGGCGACGGCGTCTTCGTCACGAAACCGAACGTGATCACGGAATTTGCAAACTACGTCGCCCAGGACAAATCGCGCATGTTCGTGTACCCATCGCTTGCCGACCTGAAGGCCGACAAGCAGAAGGCCAAGCGCGCCTGGTACTGGGACGCCAAGGAAAAGCTGATCTACGTCCGCACCGGCACCGGCAAGGATCCCGACGAACACAATTACAACGTCGCCCAGCACACCTACGGCCTGCACATGACCCGCGCCCAGCACGTCGTCATCCGCGGCCTCACCATGCGCTATTATGGCGCCGTCGCCGTCCGGCTCTCCGAGGGCGCGACCGGCTGCGTCCTCTACGAGAACATGATCCACAACAGCGCCGGCGCCATCTTCATGAAGAGCGAGACGACGCGCGACAACGCCATCTGGAAGAACTTCATTTACGAATCCGGCGCCGGCGATTTTTCCTGGACCGCTCACTACGCCATCGAGTACGGCAACCAGGCGATCTATTGCGACAAGGCCGGCCGAGGAAATTCGTTTTGCCACAATCAGATCATTGGCTTCTTCGATCTGATCTCCGTCGAATCGTGGAAGAACCCCGACAAGCTGCAGTACAACCGCGATTGCGACATCATGTTCAACTCGCTCTCCAACGCCGTCGATGACGCCATTGAAGTCGACGGCGGCGGCGTCAACATGCGCATCCACGGCAACTGGATCGCGAAGTGCCAGACGGGCATCTCGCTTGCCCCCGTCGAGCGCGGTCCGGTCTACGTCACGCGCAATACCGTCACCTTCTTCGGCCTGTTCATCAAGTTCAACGTCGGCGGCACGGTGTCGCACGGCTGGACCTACATCTACCACAACTCCGGCTACAGCCTGACGCGCGGCCCCGACGGCGGCACGGGCGTCAGCTTCGCCCCCAACCTCCCTTGCACCAACAAGGTCCTCAAGAACAACATCATCATGGTCAACGAATGGTGCGTCCGCGCCTGGCGCAAGGACAACGCGCTCGATTACAACTGCTACCATCACATCCCCAAACGCGAGCCGCGCCGCTTCCAGGCCGGCAAGAACGTGCATAACACGATCGCCGACTTCGCCAAAGCGACCGGCCAGGAGACGCACGGCCTGTACGCCGACCCGATGTTCGTCATGGCAGACGACGCCGGCGCCTTCCTGACGCCCGCCTACGAAGAAGAGCTTCGCAAGGCCGGCAAGGAAATCCCCCGTGTGCACATCCGCGGCAGCGACATGCGCCTGCGTCCCGGCAGCCCCTGCATCGATCGCGGCGTCGTCCTCCGCGGCATCAACGAGAACTTCAAAGGCAAGGCGCCCGACATCGGGGCGTATGAGTTCGACAAGTGATTTTCTTCCCAGCCGGGAGCGAAACAGCTGCGGTCTTCGTTTAGCGCCCGCATGGCGCCATGCGGGCGCTAAACAAAGTTCACAAGACCGGGGAACCCAGATGGCCGAGTTGAAAACGAAGAAGACCAACGTCAGCGTCGAGGGCTTCCTCAAGAAGGTCGCCATCCCTCAGGAGCGTGAGGATGCGTTCACGATCCTGGCCATGATGAAGGACATCACCGGCCTGGAGCCGAAGATGTGGGGCCCGAGCATCGTCGGCTTCGGCGAGTACCATTACAAATACGCCAGCGGCCACGAGGGAGACTGCGCCAGGATCGGCTTCTCGCCGCGCAAGGGGCAGATGTCGCTCTACTTCATGCCCGGCGTGTGCAAATTCGACGATTATTTGAAAAGACTCGGCAAGCACAAGACCGGCAAGGCGTGCCTCTACATCAAGAAGCTCGCGGACGTCGACCTGGCCGTGCTGCGCGAGATGATCGAGGTCGGCTACGCCATGATCTGCGAACCGGCCCAGCAGAACCAGCGTGCGGCGCCGGCGAAGAAATCGCGAAAGAAAGCGTGATTCAATCCACGAACAGGAACTCGTTCGCGTTCAGCAGCAACCGGCAGGCGTTCGCCAGGCCGTGCCGTTCGACGTAGGCCGTCATCGCCGCGCGTTCTTGCGGCGCCGGGGGACGCGCGAACGCTAAACGAAATGCGGCATCGACCTGCCTTGCCGGTTCCTTCTCCATCGATTTGACGCGCTCGGCGACATACTCCGCTTGCTTCACCATGAACGGGTTGTTGAGCAGCGTCAACGCTTGCAATGCCGTCATCGTCGTGGTGCGCACCGGGACGTTGATGTTGGGGTCGGCGCAGTCGAGCGTTTCCAGGAAGGGGTTCGGCACGCTGCGCACCGTGAACCGATAAATCGTGCGCCGCCAGCTCTCCGGGCGGTTGATGAAGTTGACGTCGAGATGATCGTAGATCGGCTAGTGATCGTCCTTGAAGCGGAACAGCTCGTAGCCGGGGCCGTACATTTTGAAGTCCATCTTGCCGCTGATGACGAGCACGGTATCGCGGACCGACTCTGCATCGAGCCGCTGCCGATTCATTCGCCACAAGTACCGATTGTCCGCATCTTGTTTAGCGCCCGCAGGATCATGTGCTGACGCTTGACGATAGACGGCGCTCAGCAGAATCAGGCGGTGCAGTTTCTTGAACGAATCGGCCGAGCGAAATTCGCTCGCCAGATAGTCAAGCAATTCGGGATGCGACGGCTTGCTGCCGTTGCGGCCGAAATCATTGGGGGTATCGACGAGGCCCTTGCCGAAGTGATGCTGCCAGACTCGATTGACGATGCTGCGCCAGGTCAGGACGTTGGCGTCGTCGGCGATCCAGTCGGCGAGGGCGGCGCGGCGGTCGCCCTCGTTCTCCCGTCGCTTACGCTCCTGGCGCGCCGGGAACTTGAGCAAGCTCAAGGCGCCAGGCGCCGCCAGCTCGCCCTTGCGTTCGACATCGCCGCGCTGCAGCACGTGGATCGGCCGCGCCGCGATCGGCATGGCGGCATACACCTTCATCGAGTCCTTCAAGGTCGCGAGCTGCGCATCGAGCGTCTCCAGCTCTTTGCGCAGGTGTGCCATCTCGCTGCGCGTATCGCCGTCGATGAGCTTGTCGAAAAGTGCACGGCGCTCGGCCTGCAGCTCGGTTCGCCGCATTTCGAAATGGTGGCGCGACAGCTCAGGCGATGCCGTTACGAGGCGATGCCGGCTCGTGAAGTCATCGACGAGGTGCTTCGTGCTCCAGCGACCCGCTTCGATGGAGTCGAGCGCGGTGACCTTGGCGCCGAGCGCGATGTTCTTGTCCTCCTTGCCATAGACCTGCATTTCGGCAAGTGCGAAGACGTAATCGTTGGTGCGCTTCCAGAGCTTGGTTGCCGTCACGCGAACATAGCGAGCACTTTTGCCGGCAGCAAACGAGATCGGCTCATCCTCGGGATTGACGGCATCGGCCTGCGTGTGATCCACGAGCGTCTCGAGCTTGGCGAAGTTTTCGTCGTTGGACACCGTGATCTTGTAACGCAGGGGGAAGCCGAAGCCGGGTGTGTCGGGAAAGTCGGTCGGCCGCGCGGGAAGGAGCCGAACGGCGGTGATCTCGGTTTGTTTGCCGAGGTCGATCTGCACCCATTTCGTGGCATCGGGCGTTTTTTCGATGGCGCTGTGATAGCCGTTGGTCGGACTCGGCTTCCTTCGATCGACGACGGGATCCGTACCAAGCACGCGCTGCATTACCCCGATGGTCACGTCAAGCTTATCCAACTCCGGCGACGATAACTTGGCGACTTTTTTGACCAGGACGGCATGCTTGGCGGCGGCGGCGTCACGTTTCTTCTCGATGTCGGTCTTGAGAGCTTGCGTCTCCTTCGACGCCACCGGTCGATCGCCGCGCTCGACGCCGGCGAACACCGCTTGAAGCTGATAGTACTCCTTCGTCGGGATCGGGTCGAACTTGTGATCGTGACAACGAGCGCAGTGTACGGTCAGGCTGCAGAACGTGGACATCGTGTTGGCGACCATGTCGTCGCGATCGAGGACGCGCGTCTTTTCCTTGTCGATCGTCCCCTCGCGCAGCTCGACGTGGCCGACGAAGTCCCACGGCCCGGCGACGACGAACCCGGTCGCGATGATGCCGTCGGGGTCGGCCGGGAACAGCACGTCCCCCGCGACCTGATGGAGGATGAACCGGCGGTACGGCATGTCGCTGTTGAACGCGCGGATGACCCAGTCGCGATAGAGCCAGGCCCACAGGCGTTTCTTGTCCTTGTCGTAGCCGTGCGTGTCGGCATAGTGCACGAGGTCAAGCCAGAGCCGAGCCCAGCGTTCGCCATAGCGCGGCGACGCGAGCAGCCGATCGATCAACTGTTCCCACAGCTGATCCCGATTCGCATTCGGCGCATCCCACGCCTTGACGAACTCGTCTACCTCCTGCGGCGTCGGCGGCAAGCCGTGCAAGTCAAACGTGACCCGCCGAATCAGCGTCACGGCGTCGGCCTCCTTGCTCGGCGTCAGGCCCTTGCTTTCGAGCATCGCCAGAATGAAGCGGTCGATGACGTTCTTCGCCCACGCTTCGTTCTTCACCTCGGGAACCGCCGGCTTGACGATCGGCTGCAGCGACCACCACGGACCTTTTTGCTTGTCCGATTTGTCACTGAGCGCGAGGTCCTTCGGCCACGCGGCGCCGCCGTCGATCCAGTGCAGGATCAACTCGACTTCCTCGTTCGAGAGCGGCTTGCCATCCTTGGGCATCTTAGCCATCGGGCCCCGGATCATCCTGGCGAGCAGGCTTTTCGCGGAGTCGCCGGGGACGAGCGCCGGCCCCTTGTCGCCGCCGGTGAGGGTCGTGTCGCGCGTGCTGAGGTCGAGGCCGCCGCGCATCTTGGCGGGGTTGTGACACTGAACGCAGTTCTTCTTGAGGATCGGCGCGACCTTCTGGACGAAGAATGTGGCGTCCGCCTTGGGCCGAGCGGGCTGCGCGAGTGCGAACACCGCGAGCAACGGTATTCCAAGGATGAGGCCGAGCGTGAGTCGGTAAGCGGGGTTCATGATGCCATTGTAAGGGAAATCAGAGCCTGAAGCGTGAGCGAAGGATGGTGCGAACTTCGCTTACGCTTCAGGCTCTGACGGAAATTGCTGCTTGATCTGCGCTCACGAGCACGTTACCTTAAAGCCCATCCCCATCGTTACCGGAGGAAGCCATGCAATCACTGTCACGCAGCCTGTTTATCGTTGCAATCCTGGGCGCTCTGCCGTTCTCGGCCGACGCCCAAAAAAAGAAGGCTGCCGCCTACACGCCGGCGCAAATGATGCAGGTCAAGCGCATCAGCGGCGTGCAGGTGTCGCCCGACGGCAAACGCGTCGTCTATGCCGTGCGCGAAGTCTTGCTGGACGGCGGCAAGAGCGAAACTCTCACGCATCTTCATCTCGTCAACGCCGACGGCACGGGCGCGACGCAACTTACCCAGGGAGCGAAATCGTGCGACGAGCCACGCTGGTCGCCCGACGGCAACTGGATCGCGTTCCTGTCGGCGAAGGCCGGCAAACGCAACGTCTGGCTGATCTCGCCCAAGGGCGGCGACGCGATCCAGGTCACCGGCGTGCGCTCGGCCGTCACCAGCTTCCGGTGGTCGCCCGACGGCGCGTGGATCGCCTACACCGCGATCGATGGCCCGACGCCGGAGGAAGAGAAAGCGAAGAAGGAGAAGAATGACGCCCGCGTGGTGGATGAGAACATCAAGATGAGCCGCCTCCATATCGTGACGCTGCCGGCGGCAGGCAAGAAGATCGAACGCGCCCTGACGGACGGCGCCTTGAACGTTCCACCCGCCGGCCGCTCCGGCTACGACTGGTCGCCCGATTCGAAGTCCATCGTCTACACGCGCACCAAGACGCCGAACGCCGACGACTGGACCAGCGCCGACCTCCAAATCGTGGACATCGAGACCGGCAAGTCCCGCATGCTGCTCCCCTCCGGCCCGGTCCGCTATGCGCCGCACTTCTCGCCCGACGGCAGCTCGGTCGCCTTCGTCGAGAGCGATCGCACCTGGGCCGGCAGCGGTCGCATTCGCGTCTACACGCTCGGCAACCGTTTCGATCGCTTACTCGCCCCGACGTTTGACGGCTTCGGTCGATACTCCGAATTGCTTGGATGGCACCCCAGCGGCAACAAATTGATCTTCACCGAGATGAACGGGACGATCACCGGCTTGGGCGTGCTCCCGCTTGACGGCGACCCGAGGGTCCAACATGCCGAAACGTTTCCGGACGCCATCCATTCCGGCAGCGGCGTTGCGAGCGGGGGCATGCACCTGAACGCGACCCGTACGCACGTCGGCATCAGCTGGGAAACGCTCCGCACTGCTCCCGTTGCGTGTTATTCCGGGCTGGACAATTTCAAGCCGATCGCCGTCAGCAAGGTCAACGCGACGGTCCCGACATTTCCCGCCGATCGCACGCAGATTGTTCGCTGGAAATCGAAAGACGGCCTCGAAATCGAAGGCCTGCTCACCTACCCCGCGAATTACAAGAAAGGCCAGCGCTATCCGCTCCTGCTCAACGTCCACGGCGGACCGGCCGGCGTCTTCACGCAAACCTACGTCGGCTCACCGGGCCTCTATCCGATCGCTACCTTCAGCGAGCGCGGTTACGCTGTCCTGCGGCCCAACCCGCGCGGGTCGTCCGGCTACGGCAAGAAGTTCCGCTATGCCAACTACAACGACTGGGGCGTCGGCGATTTTCAAGATCTCATGACCGGCGTCGATCACGTCATCAACATGGGCGTCGCCGACGAGAATCGCCTTGGCGTCATGGGCTGGAGCTACGGCGGCTTCATGACGTCATGGACCATCACCCAGACCAAACGCTTCAAGGCGGCCAGCGTCGGCGCCGGCGTCACCAACCTCATGAGCTTCACCGGCACCGCCGACATCCCGAGCTTCCTGCCCGACTACTTCGGCGGCG
>JACQFG010000412.1 GCA_016200155.1 Planctomycetota bacterium
CCCCGCAGGTTCGGAGTACCTCACCTGCGGGCTTGACGGGTATTTTTTTCCTGCCGCCAGCGGCAAGCTGGGCAATCTAGGCATGTTCCGCGCGGAACATTGACTTTGCCGATGGCGCCGGCCGTGCCATGGGTTGCATTGCGCCTGCAACCAATACACACACCCTCTCGCCGCCACCCCCCTGGTCGCCGTGGTAATCAGGGCATGTTCTGCGCGGAACGTTGACGTTGCCGGTCCCGCTGACTCTACCGACCTTGAATCCGCTCATGGCGCGTGTTACAGTCGCGCTGGTTGGCAACGAACAGAGAACAACGGAGGCATGGCAATGGAAAAGAAACGACTTGGCCGCGGTCTCGACGCTCTGCTCGGCGCCGACGTGGCGACCGACGAACAGGCAGAAGCCGCGGTGGGCTTGATCGGCGACAATCCGCATCAGCCGCGCAAGACCTTCGATCCCGATGACCTCGCCGCCCTGACGGCAAGCGTCAAGTCGCACGGCATCCTGCAGCCGCTCGTGGTGCGCCGCGCCGGCGAGCGCTATGAGCTGGTCGCCGGCGGCCGACGCCTTCGCGCCGCTGCGGAGGCCGGCCTGAAGACGGTGCCGATCCGCGTCGTCGACTTCAACGATCAGCAAGCCTACGAGGCGACGCTCGTCGAGAACATCCAGCGCAGCGATCTCAACCCGATCGAGAAGGCGCTCGGCTTCAAGGACTACATCGATCGCTTCATCCTCAATCACGATCAGCTCGCGAAGCGCCTCGGCATCGCGCGGTCGTCGATCACCAACCTCGTCAACTTGCTCGACCTCGCCCCCGCGGTGCAGGACGGCATTCGCCTGAACCAGATCAGCGAAGGCCATGCGAAGCTGCTCAAAGGGATCAAGAAGCACGACCAGCAGATCGCGATCTTCAAGCAGATCGTCGCCATGGGCCTGAGCCTGAAGGCCGCCGAGACGCTGATCCGCGACATGAAGGACGTGCCCGACGAGCCGACGGAGCCCGCCAAGAAGGCCGAGCGCGTCGAGAAGACGGCTCACGTCAAGGGCATCGAGGACGAGCTGCGGACGAAGTTGTTGACGTGGGTGGACATCAAGCTGCGTGCCGCGGACAAGGGGCAGATCGTGCTGCACTTCGAGACGAATGATGATTTCGAAAGGCTGTTGCAGGTGCTGAGGAAATGATCTTGCGCCGCTTGCGTTTAGCGCTCGCATGGTGCCACGCGAGCGCTAAACGCAAGCCGAGTATACAATGAACGCCAGGGGATCGCCATTCCCCCGGCGTTTTTTCGTGAACCACGTCCACCTGGAGGCCGTCCTCATGATAGGCCCGATCTGCCTGGCATTGCCATTGGTCCTGGGGGCGGCCCAGGATGCGAAGCCGTTCACGTCGCCGGAAGGGCGCTTCAGCGTGATGATGCCTTCCGAGCCGACGAAGAAGGAACAGCAAGTCAAGACCGCGACCGGCGAACTCAAGGTTACGCTGTGGATCGCCGAGGGGAAGGCTGATTCGTATTTCGTCGTCAGCTACAGCGACTTCCCGGCCAAGGGATTCAAGAAAGGTGACGAGGACAAACGCCTCGACCAGGCCTGCAAGGGCGCCGTCGACAGCGCCCGCGGCAAACTCCGCGGCGAAGAAAAGGCGATCAAGCTCGACGGCAAACATCCGGGCCGCGAGATCGCCATCGAGAAGGACGGCGAGATCATCGCCAGGATGCGCGTCTACCTCGTGGACCAGCGCCTCTACCAGGTGATGGTGCTCGGCAATGGCCCGTTCTTCGCGACCAAGGACCAGGACGTCGGCGCTTTCCTGGACTCGTTTCGTCTGGTCAAATAGCCCGCCATTCATGGCGGACTATATAATGAACGCATTCCGGGGTGTAGCTCAGCTTGGCCAGAGCGCGTGGTTTGGGACCACGAAGTCGCAGGTTCGAATCCTGTCACCCCGATTTTTCATGGTGCCGATCGGAAAGGAAATTAGAATGACCGTTTCCAATTGGACCGAGGCCGATTCCCACCGAGCACATGAAATATGGTCGGATTATCAGCAGCATCATGATGTATCGGAGAAAATAGGGCAGACCGCCGGAATCGAGCCGGTCAGCGGCTCCATCTGGTTTGGCGAATCGATTCAAGATGTGATCGCTCAGCGAGCCGCCGACGGCAACGCTGCTCCCTTGTTCTTCATGCGCGTGGGGTCGGTAACGTATTATCGAAAGGGCGGTCACCGATGATCGCAGGCGTCTGTTTCGTCAATTCCTTCAACGCATCATCGAGTTGTCCAAACCGAAACGCAAATCCTTCCTCCTGCAGCCGCTGGGGAATGACGAACCGACCGTAAAGCGCCAGTTCCGGGTCGGTCCGCAGCAACCACCGCGCGCCGAATCGAACCATCCAGGAATACGCGGGGAGCCCGATCGGCATGCCAACGGCTCGTCGCAATGTCCGCATGAAGACGTGTTGCGCAAGCGGAGTCGGCGCCGAAGCGATGTAGGCGCCGCGCATGTTCGGATCGGAGAGCGCGCGCTCGAAGATTCGATTCATGTCCGTTTCGTGGCTCCAGCTCATCCCCTGCGTGCCGGCGCCGATTCGGCCTCCGAGCCCGAGCCGGGCCATCAGCCGCAAACGAGAAAAAGCGCCGCCCCCAGCGCCACGATTGCGACCGAGCACGAAACCAGTCCGCAGGATCACGGGGCGTTGCGTCGGCAGTACGCTCGCGGCAAATTCCTCTTCCCATGCTCGCCCGACGAACGGCGCCATGCCGTAGCCGAACGGCGCATCCTCGGTGCAAACGACGTCTGGCGGATCGCCGTAAATGTGGGCCGTGCTCATTTGAACCCAGACCGGCGGCGGGTTGGCAACGGCGCGCATTGCCTTGCCGAGCACGCGGGTCGCTTCCACGCGCGAACGCAGGATCTCATCCTGATGATCGGGCGTCTTGATGCAATCGACGCTGCGGCCGGCCAGGTTGACGACCCCCGCCGCGCCGTCGAGTTCACGATGCCAATCGCCCAGGGTGCGAGCGTCCCAAACGACATGCCGCCACGGTCCGCTGACCTTCGGCGGTTTGCGGGATAACAAGACGACCGAACTGCCGGATGCAGCCAGATGGGACGCCAGCGATACTCCCAGGAAACCGCTCCCGCCGGCGATAACGATGTGGTTTGATGGCAAATCGGCGGTCATGGTTCGGCCTCGCGGTCGGGGATCGCTCCTTCCCTTGGATACCGCGAACCGGGGAGTATATTAACCGCGATCGCTACCCGGAGGTGAGCATGGGACGCATTCGCGAACACATCAAGGTCAACGGCAAGAAGTGTTGGACCCTGTTCGACTCGGGGGCTCGGAACACGTATGTGGTGCCGGCGGTCGCTGCTCGATTGGACACCTTCAAACTGCCCAAAATATTCACCGATGCCGTGGTCATCGACGACATCGGCATGGACGAAGACGGGAAGCCGATCGAGATTTTGTTCGGCGCCCTGGCCATGCAGCACTGGGGGATCCGCCTGGTGTTAGCCGAGGAACGCCTCGATCTCACTCATTATCCCAAGGAGTTCGTCGAGTTCTGATGGGCAAGGAAAATCTTCGAATTGGAGGCTTTCGATGGCAAACATCCGGCAGCACATCATGACAGCCTTCCTCACCATCGGGTTTGCTGTCTTGCTCGCCGGTTGCCGGAATCCGCAGCCGGAGCAGCCGGTTAGGCACAAGTGCAACTGGGACCTGGTGGTGTTTGAACGCTCCGAACTCAAGGACTGGGGCAATCCGGAGCTTCGGCAATTAAACGTCGTCTACTTTCACTGGGGCGACGCGCCGGTGTTGATGGTGTGGTTTGACGGCAGCCGCGGCTGGGAGCTGACCTATTCGGGTGGCGATGGACCGAGCATGCAATTCCGCGGGCCCTTCACCAGTCATCCGCCCCCCCTCGCGAAAAACGGCTACTTCGATGTGGAGGTTCGTGATGCGAAGACTGCTCAATTCCTCCTCACCGCGTGGCCGCAGGGAGGGGTGGACAATCCATTTCTCACCGGCGGGCGGGTCAACGACGTGAAGGACGGGGCCTGTTTTCTCGCCTCGGGGATGACCGGCGAGATGCGCGTAAAACAGCTGAACATTGACATGGCCAAGGTGAAGTTCGCCAAGGAACGCGCACCAAACGGATTCGCGAAGGGTGAGGGCCTCCTCGCCGTCGCAGCCGCAGAGCCCGAGATCAAGGCCTTCTTTGCGAAGGCCGGCAAGTAGACTTAGACCTTGTTGCAAAATTAACCACCGACCCGTTGTTCACTTCGCTTGTAGCCGCATTCGCCAGAATGCGGGCAGTGTGGCGAGTAACCCCGCATTCTGGCGAATGCGGCTACAGGTTATTTTTGCAACGGGTTCTTAGTCCCGCAGCACGATCGCCTTCGGCCCCTTCTCGATCACCTCGCCGATCACGCACGCCGCGCTGGCGCCCTTGGCCCGCGCCGCCGCTACCGCGGCGTCCGCTTTGTCCGCGGGCAAGCTGATCAGCATGCCGCCCGACGTCTGGGCATCGTAGAAGAACTCGAGCCTCACCGGGTCGAGCTTGCCTTCCTTGGCGAGTTCGCTCTCGACATAAAGGGCGTTTGTCGTGCTGGCGCGCGTCAGGTATGGCTTCCGCGCGAACGGCTCGACGCCGGGGAACAACGGCAGCTTCGAGAGGTACAGCACGATCGTCGCTCGGCTGCCGAGCGCCATCTCGAGCGTGTGGCCCGCCAGGCCGAAGCCGGTCACGTCCGTCGCGGCATGGGCGCCGTGCTCGATCATCACGTCGCGGCCGATGTCGTTGAGCTGGATCATGCTCTCGCAAGCGATGTTGAAGAGGGCGTCGGGGCAGTCGCCGCGCTTGTGGGCCGTGGTGACGAAGCCGGTGCCGAGCGGCTTGGTGAGAATGAGCTTGTCGCCGGGCTTGACGTTGGCGTTGGTGTAGATCCTTTGAGGATGGACGATGCCGGTGACCGCGTAGCCGAACTTGATCTCGGCATCGCGGACGGTGTGGCCGCCGAGGATGACGGCGCCGGCCTTCGTGAAGCGCTCGGCCCCGCCCTTGAGGATGTCGGCGAGCCAGGTCAGCTTCGGGTCCTTGTCATCGGGATAGCCGACCAGGTTGAGCCCGGTCTTCGGCACACCGCCCATGGCATAGACGTCGCTGAGCGAATTGGCGGCCGCGATCTGGCCGTAGCGATAGGCGTCGTTCACCACCGGCGGGAAGAAATCGATCGTCTGCACGAGCGCAATCTCATCGGTCAGACGATACACGCCGGCATCGTCATGCGTTTCGGTTCCGACCAGCACGTTCGGATCGACGACCTTCGGCAAGTTGCTCAGCACCTGAGCAATCCCCTGGGGGGGCAGCTTGCCCGCTCAGCCCGCACAGGAGGCGTAGTCGATCAGTCGCTTTTTGCGGCTGAAAAAGAGCATGGGGTCTCCGTTTACGTTTAGCGCTCGCGTGGCGCCGCGCGGGCGGCAAACGCAAGCGCGATTACTTCAATCGCGTGCCGACGGCCTGGAGCATCGCGTTCTCATCGGGGAATTCGCCCGTCTTTAGCTTCGAGTAGAGCAGCTCCCCGCCCACGGAAAGCTCGAAGCAACCGCCGCCGCCGGGGATCAGCGTCAGGCCCTTGATGCGCTGTTTGTACTCGGTGAGAAGTTTCTCCGTCAAACTGACGGCCCTGAGTTCATAGCCTCACTGCGAGCAATATTTGAGTTCCACGTTCATCTCAATCTCCTTTGCGAATGGGCCCCCTATAATCATTGTAGCGCCGCGGACAAGGCTTTCAATCAATGCGACTCCATCATGCCGGCTTATCCCGTCACCATCATCGTTCGTCATCCGCGCGAGAACCCGAAGAAGTGCTCGGTGCTGCCGCTCAAGGGGCGCGAGGACGTCCTTCTCGTGCCGCATCCGGCGACCGATCTGCCGTCGCTGGAAGGGTATATCCGTCTCGCCGCGGATGGGCCGGAGCTGTCGATTGCCGATCGCGATTGCGGGATTCTGCTGCTGGATGGGAGCTGGCGGTCGGCGGGACGCATGACGACGCATTTCGAGGCGGTGCCGCCGCGGTCGCTGCACGGCTGGAAGACGGC
>JACQFG010000413.1 GCA_016200155.1 Planctomycetota bacterium
AGGGAGAAAGTGAAGCTAAAAGTCGCGCTGGAGTACTTCTCCGACAAATTCGGCGGCAAATTGCCGATCCTCGTGGATGTGGCAGCGTTTGAACGCGAACTCGGCGACAAGGCCGAGAGTCCCTACGAAGAAGGTGTGATTCTCCCCCCGGTGCCTACCAGAATGCAAATGGCGGTGGCGCTTCGACTGGTCGTCTCGCAGATTGGCCAAGGAAAGGCAACCTATATTGTCCGCCGTGATTACATCGAGATCGTGCCGGAGAAATACACGACGGCGCCCAATTTCCTCTATCAACCGTCGATCACCGCAAGTTACGACGGCGCCCCGCTCTCCAAGGTCCTCGACGATCTGGCCGATGACTTAGGCATCGCGATCAACGTCGATCCGAAGGTCGCCAAGCAGGCGGCTACGCCAATTCGCACGACGTTTCGCAATTGCACGCTGGAAGACGCGCTGACGCCGATCACCGAGATGGCGGGATTGAAATACGTCGTCCTGCATCGCAGCATCTACGTGACGACGAAGGAACACGCCGAGGTCATTCGGGAGGAAGAAGAGATTCGGGCCCGGAAAAGAGTCGCGCCGCCGAACAAGATCAAACGGCTCGAATCGGCCGCGGAGTGATGGAGTCGCAGGCGCATTCGCATCGTAGCCGCAAGCTGCCAGCTTGCGGCAATCGAAAACAAGCTCGCAAGCTGGCAGCTTGCGGCTACGACGCGGTTCAGCTGATGTCGCCGACCTTGTAGCGGACGTACTTGACCAGCTTCAGGCCGTTGCTCGACAGGAGCTGGCCGACGGTCTTCGAATCGTCCTTCACGAACGGCTGGTCGAGCAGGACGTTCTGGGCGAGCCAGGCTTTCATCTTGCCCTCGATGATCTTTTCAAGAATGTTGGCCGGCTTGTTCTGATTCTTCGGGTCGCCCATCGTCTGCTCGCGGGCGATCTCGGTCTCCTTGGCGATGACCGCGGCGGGCACGTCGTCCTTGGTCGCCGACACCGGATTGATGGCGGCAATGTGCATGCAGATGTCGCGCAGCAGTTGCGCGTCGGCCTTCTCGCCCTCGACCTGCAGCAAGACGCCCTGCGTGCCGTCGTGGTGAACGTAGTCGCCCACCAGCCCGGTCAGGCGGACGAAGCGGTGCGGCTTCATGTTCTCGCGGATCAAGCTGAACACGTCGTGAACGCGGTCTTGCACGGTGTGCGCGGCATCGACCATCGACGGCTGGGCCAGCAATTCGTCGACGCCGGCGGGGTTCTTGACGGCGATCTGCTTGGCGAGTTCGCTGGCCAGCGCGATGAACTTGTCGGCCTTGGCAACCGGCGCGGTCTCGCAGCGCAGCTCGATGATGGCGCCGACCTTGGCGGCCGGGTCGATGAACGTGGCGATGCGGCCTTCCGCCATCTCGCGGGCGCCGAACTTCGCGGTCAGGCCCTTGATCTTTTTGCGCAGGATGTCGACCGCCTTGTCCATGTCGCCGCCGGCCTCGGTGAGGGCGGACTTGCATTCCATCATCGGCGCGTTGGTGCGGTCGCGCAGGGTTTTGACGTCGTTGGCGGTAATGGCCATGATTGCCTCCATTTCAAATTGCAAATTGCAAATTGCAAATTGAAACCCCGTGTTTCAATTTGCAATTTGCAATCTGAAATTTGCAATCTTGTTAAGAAGCGACGGGCGCCGCCGGCTTGGGGTTCGCGCCCTGCCGGCCGCCGCCGCGCTGGGCCTCGGGGGGCAGCGCCGCCCGGCCTTCGTTGACGCCGTCGGCCAGCTTCGCCAGGATCAGCTCGATGGAGCGGATGCTGTCGTCGTTGCCGGGGATGGGCAGATCGATCGTGTCGGGATCGCTGTCGGTGTCGATGAGGGCGACCGTGGTGACGCCCATGCGCTGCGCTTCCTTGACGGCGATCTCCTCGCGGTGCGGGTCGACGATCACCATCGCGTCGGGCAGGCGGTTCATCTCGCGGATGCCTTGCAGGTTGCGGTTGATCTTGGTCCATTCGCGCGTCAGGTTCGAGACCATCTTCTTCGAATAGGTGCGGATCAGCGCCGACTCGGACGCCTTGGCCAGATCGAGCCGGCCCGATTCGTTGATCATGCTCTTCATGTGCGCGACCAGATCGACGCGCTCCGGCTTCTCGCCGTGCGGCAGCCACATGCCCTCCAGCTCGGTGAGCCGTTTGAGCCGATCGCGGATGGTGCGATAGTTGGTGAGCGTGCCGCCCAGCCAGCGTTCGCTGACGTACGGCATCTTGCAGCGGTTGGCCTCGCGCTCGATCGTTTCCTTCGCCTGGCGCTTGGTGCCGACGAAGACGACGAGGCTGCCGCGGCTGGCGACCTTGGCGAGGAACTTGTACGCCCGCAACAGGCCGCGCACGGTTTCACGCAGATCGATGATGTGGATCAAATTTCGTTTACCGTAAATGTACGGCCGCATCTTGGGATTCCAGCGGCTGGCGCGATGGCCGAAATGAACGCCTGCTTCGATCAGATCCTGCACTTGAACAATCGCCACGCAAGGCACCTCCTGAGGCTGGACGCGCGAAGGCGTCGCAGGTTGAACGGTCAGTTATCGGAACGGATATTGTAGAAAGTGGCCGGTCGCAGGAAAGAGGGGATCATTACATCCAGGCGATGATTATTTCAACGGTTTGCACTTCTTCGGATTTCGCAGGAGGCTTTTGTTCAGCTTGGACTTGTAGACCCTGCCCGGCGGATGAAGAAAGCGACGGTCGCGGAAGAGGTCGACGAGTTTTGTCTTGTTGTCCTCGGTGTAGAGCAATCTCGATCCACTTACCCGGGCCAGTGCGATCACGTGCGGGTCGTCGGCGCCCGTGATATCGTGTTCGGCGAAGAGTCTTTCTACTTTCGTACTTTCCTGATTCACGTCGTCGTCGGAAAAATCCAGGACCCCGCCGCGTTGCCGCAATGCTTCAAGAAAGCGGCGGAAGTTCTCGCCCGCCAGCATGAGTTCCGATCGCAACTTACCGCCGATCGCGACGTGGCGGTGGCTCATCCGCTTCTTGGGAAGCAACCACGCAACGATGGGCTTGACGTCCCCGTCGAGATAGGGCGGCCCCGCAAAACGATGCGCGACGCAGGTGTCGATGATCAGGCACAAGTTACGGCAACCCCCAGAAACGGCGTTCTTCGTCCAGGAAGAACTGGCGATAGGTGTCCGGCACATCCAGCAGATTGGCGCGATCGTCCAGGAATATCGGATGGATCTTGACGCCGTTCTTTTTGGTTCGGTCGAAGAACAGGATTACCACGTCCTCGGGGCGCAGGTTCTTCTTGTCACGGACGTCCATGCGGACGCGGTCGATCAGGTGGTCGCTGTGCGTTTCGATGAGGAATTGTTTGTGCTGGGCTTTCACGAGCGAGCCGAACAGTGATGCGAGTTCTGCTTGGGCGCGGGGGTGCAGATGGACCTCCGGCTGCTGAAACATGTAGAGCTGACCTGTCGGTCCGCGAATCGCGTCAAAAACAACGGGCAACACCTGGCTCACTCCGTAGCCGACATCGATGATATTGCGCGAATGCCCCATTAACCGAACGTGTATTTGGAATGGGCCACCCTCGCCGTTTCCCAACCTCTTGACCGAGAGTTTGTCGAACAGGCCGGCCGCCTTGGAGAAATTGATCAATGGCGCCTCAATCCGAACCCATTGATGGCTTCCGAAAATCTGCGACAGAAGCACCGGAACATGGTTTCCTTGCGGTTTGGGTTGGTCGCTAGTTAGGTCGTACGTGCGCTTCGGCTCTGCCCGAACCGGCGCGCTAGCACACGAGACCTCCGTCTCGGCGAACAACGCATCGTGGAGGGCGTCCCACCGATCCCGAATACTTGCATCGATACCTTCTTCATAATCGCAGAGAAATTCGAGATAGAAATCACTGAACAGTGGCCCAGGGAAAAAACTGGGGGTAAACCAATTAAGTTTGCCGCTAGCATGATCAACCTCATCCGAGCCGGTCAAGACCCATCCGGCCACTGTACTATTCGCCACAACGCTTAAGCCAGAATCTGACGTGATCGTCCAAGCCGTTAGTGCACACTGAGCATTCCGATCGCGAAATTCCCCCTCCAGCGTGCAGGCGAATGATCGAAAACCCAGATTGAAAAACGACACTCGTTTCGCCCGTCCTCGGTCGTGCACGACTTCATCATAGCTCCCTAGAAGGAAGGGCTCTTGATTGAAATCAGGCGTTTGCACGACGGTTCGAATTTCGTTCGCCAGCTTCGCCGCCGCCAAAAAGCTCGTCTTCCCCGTGCTGTTCTCGCCGACCAGCAGCGTCAGCGGCCGCAACGGGACCTCGTGGCGGCCGGCGAAACAGCGGAAGTTTTCCAGGATGAGCGTGTCCAAGGCGGGTCTCTCGATCGGCAACAGCGAATTAGCGGCGCATCACCAATCTACTTTACCGCGCATGTCAAAAGCAGGAAAGTGCTAACCCACCGGCGGCGTCGAGCCCTTGTTGATCTTGATGTGGATCAAACTCCCCTGCGTGCGCAGAATCGCCTCGCCGCCCTGGGGAGAGACGGAGAACTCCTGCACGTCGGCGCCCTTGAGCTGCGGACATTTGTGCTCGGAGATCTTGTTATCGCCGGTGAAGGGATAGAGGATGAGCGGCGTGCCGGCGTTCTGGGTGAGGATGACGCCGCTTTTGGGGTCGATGCCGACGCAGCGGGGGTAGCCGCCGGCGCCGAAGCCGGTGATGGGTTTGCGCAGGTCGTTGACGGGGTAGACGAAGACGGAATAGCCGCCGGTCTTCGGATGATCGGGATGTCCACCGCCGTTGCCCCCGCCGGCACAGAGGCAGACATACTTGCTGTCAGGGCTGATGCAGATGAGCTGGCCGTTGGAAGCGATGCGGAAACTTGTTTGTTCCTCGAACAAATTGTCCCCCTGGACGCGGAATCGGCACAGGTCCTCGCCGTTTCCCTGGACGAAGACGTACTTCCCGTCCGGCGACGCGGTGAGCTGGCGCACCGGCATCCTGACTTCTTTGCGCACGGTGCCGGCTTTCAGA
>JACQFG010000035.1 GCA_016200155.1 Planctomycetota bacterium
CGGCGACGTGCAGCCGAATCCCAAGGGTGACGATCGCGTCGCGGGATCGGCAGCCCGGTGGTACATCTATCGCATCACGCATTTCGGGACCCCCAAGGAAATCGCCTTGATTCATAGCGAATTCGACAAGATCACCGACGCGATGAAGCCCACCGAAACGAAAGCCAAGCCGAATCGCCCGTTCATCAATAAGTATTTCGGCCCCGTGCTGGCGCAGAGCATGAAGGAAGTGATGGAGGTCAACGACGTCAAGAAAGCCCCCGCGACCGTCATCAATGCCGCCATGATGTTTCCCGGCATGGCTCGCATCAAGGATGAAGGCGATAAGGGCGCCGGCGCCTACCTGCGCGGCCTGGTCAAGGACAGCGGCACCAGCGACGTCGTTCGCCTCTTTGCCCTGAAGGCGCTCAAGGACGCGATGCCGATCGTCGTTCAGGAGGGCCAGTTCAAGCTCGACCCGACCGATGCGGCTCAGAATTCGGCCCGGAAACGCGACAAGCTGAACGTCACGACCTTGACGGACTACATCGAACGCAATGTCAACGTCGCCGGCATGAGCGTGGAGGAAGCCGAGGCCATTCGCTACCTGCGGCGCGAGGCGATCATCGCGCTCGCTCACGCGGGGGCGCCGGCGGTCCTGGCCAAGCGGATTGACAATAAGGAACACTTCGACGGACCGGTCGCGCCGACGCTGATCAAGGTCCTGATCCCGGGCGCCATCTCGCCGCCGCCGAGCATGCAGGAGAAGATTGAAGCCGCCATCGGCCTGTGCCACATGAAGCATCCCAACATGGAGGACTACGACCCGAGCGCGGCCGTCTTCGTGGTGGGCCGAACGATTGCGGAGTTCGTGGACGATTACAACAAGGACTGGGGGAACATCGCCGCGGTCGGCGCTGCCCGCAAATTGCCGATGCTTGCCTACCGGACCGAGGCGAAGCGTCTCAAGGAAGCGTTGATCGAACTGGAGAAGAACGCCAAGGGGACGAAGGCGAATGACCTCAACGCTTCCGCGAAGAGGCTCCTCGATGCGATGCTGGCGGCCAAGGCGGACACGCCATTCCCGCGCGTTGATCCGCCGCAAGAGCTTCGCGTCCAGGTGGGAAACTTCAAAAACGCTGCGAGCGGCAAGATCTTCAAGACCCTGAAGGTGCCGGCGATACCGCTGAATTAGCAGGGATCAGGGATCAGGGGTTGGGGGTTGGCAACCGCCCCAACCCCTAGGCCGTGTGGATAATGGCTGGGATGGTGAGTCAAAATCGGGTGCGCGAATTTTCGTGGTACGGGCGGCTCGCCTGCAGGTGTCTTCAGTCGACGAGCGACATGTGCAGGCGAGCCGCCCGCACCACGAAAAGCGTCCACACGACCTAATCCCCAACCCCTACTTCCCCATGGATGACGCGATCGTGATCGGTTCGGGCCCCAACGGGCTGGCGGCGGCGTTGAAGCTGGCCCAGGCCGGCTGGCGCGTCCGCGTTCTCGAAGCGCAGCCTCGGCCCGGCGGGGCGCTCTACTCCCTCGAAACCACGCTGCCGGGCTTTGTCCACGATGTCGGGGCCGCGTTCTTTCCGTTCGCCCATGTCAGCCCCGCCTTTCGACAATTTCGTCTCGATGAGGTCGGCTTGCAATGGCGCGCCGGCGTCTACGAGTCGGCTCATCCGGCGCCCGACGGAACCTGCGTCAGCATTGCCCGCGATATCGACCGGGCCGCGCGCTCGTTCGGCGTTGACGGCGATGCGTGGCGGCAACTCGCCCAATGGCAGGCCGGCATGGGCCAACGGCTGCCCGATGCCCTGCTCGCGCCATTGCCCGGCATCGGCCCCGCACTAAGACTCGGCGTCGCCAACCTCGTTCGCCTCGGCAGCGCAGGCATGTCGACGGCGGCCGGCTATTCGCGCCGACACTTTCGCACCGAGGCCGCCCGACGCGTTATCCCCGGACTGTCATTGCACGTCGATCTCGGACCGGAAGACTTCTCCAGCGCCGCCCTCGGCCTGGTGCTGGCCTTACTTGCAGCCGGCAGCGGCTTTCAGGTCCCCGTCGGCGGTGCTCGTTCCATCACCTATGCGATGCTCGAACGGCTCGCACAACTCGGTGGTCTGGTTAATCTCGACAAGCGCGTCACGGCGATCGTCGTTCGCCAGCGGCGCGGCGTCGCGGTCCGCCTGAGCAACGGCGACGAGATTCCCGCGGCGAAAGCGATCCTCGCCGACGTCGGCGCCCCGGCCCTCCACCTCAAGCTGCTACCCAACGACAGCGTCCCCGGCTACGTTCGTCAATCGATCCGCAACTTTCGCTACGGCTGGGGCACGTTCAAGATGGACTGGGCCCTCGCTGGTCCCGTTCCGTGGGCCGCCGGGGAGGCACGCCAATCGGCAGTGGTCCACGCGGGAGACAGCATCGACGATCTGATTCGCTTCACCAACGAGGCCCGCGCGGGAACGTTGCCGAGCAATCCTTACCTGGTGATCGGCCAGCAATCGCTGCTCGATCCGACGCGCGCGCCGACCGGCGGCCACACGCTGTGGGCATATTCGCGGGTGCCGTCGCTGCTGCAAGATGGTTGGGAGAAGCACAAGGAATCGTTCGCGGACCGCATCGAACAGCGCATCGAGGGTCTGGCGCCGGGATTTCGGGAGGTGATTCGGGGTCGCGCGATATTCGCACCGCCGGACCTTGAAAAGATGAACGAAAATCTGGTCGGCGGCGATCTCGGCGGCGGTAGTGCCCACTTCTCGCACCAGCTCTTCTGGCGGCCTGTGTTCCCGTACTTCCGTTATCGCACGCCTGTGAAGGGCGTCTATCTCTGCTCGGCGTCGGCTCATCCGGGCGCCGGCGTTCACGGCGCGTGCGGGTTCAACGCGGCGAATGCGGCGCTTGCGGACAGCCGGTGACGTCGGTCATTGCTCACGAGAAAATCCAGTCCACCGTCACGCGCCACCCCGGAACCGCAGGCTCGGCCTCGGCGGTGTCGCCGCGCCGGTAGGTGACCGGATGATCCGGATCGGACGCCCGGTAAACGTGAATGCACTCGGCGATGGTATCGATGTCCCATACCACTTCGGTGCCGGCCTGGAAGTAATCGGTGCGCTTATCCGCCATCTCCATCTCGGCGGCAGGCGTGTAGTCATTCTCGCTGCGAACCTCGGCGGCAAAGTGCGGCGACCCGGTGACAAATCGCATCGGATCCTTCGGAAACGGCCCGCGATGATAAGACGCGTCCGGTGAAAACGACTCGCGCCCGGATGGCAAGATCGACACCACATAACCCAGATTGTCCGTGAACGCCTCCCCCGCGTGAACCTGGGCGGCATGGTCATCAAGACTTCGGTAAATGCGGCCTCCAACCCGATTGGGCTTTCTTCCCGTCGCCATATAGATCACGATCCTTCCACCGATCAGCTCGGCTTTCTCGGGGGTGCAGTAGAGATCGTCCAGCGTCGCTCTCTTCTGTGCAACCGTAGCCATGGGTAGCCTCCATTGGACGGATCGGGCGAACGTTCCGACATTGAATTATAAAACGCGTCGTGCAGCCTTACCAGTCGATTTCCGGGACACGATTGGGTTCAGTCAGGCTCGGTCATGCCTGCTGGAAAACAGAACACCTGCACGGGCGACTGATGGCGGTCTATAATTCCCTCGTCGTCCTTATTACCACGGAACAACGCCATGAACATTCGCGACATCGAAAATCTTCTTGGAAAAGATGCCAGGTCCCTGCTTGATCATAAGGCCAAGATTTCCCAAGACCGGCTGCATTTGCCGGGGCCCAATTTCGTCGATGACGTCTGGGCCCTGTCCGACCGCTCGCCCAACGTGCTGCGCAACATGCAGCTCCTGTTCAACACCGGCCGGCTGGCGAAATCGGGGTACATCTCCATCCTCCCCGTCGATCAGGGCATCGAGCACGCCGCCGGCTACAGCTTCTATCCCAATCCCGATTACTTCGATCCCGACCACATCTGCAACCTCGCCATCGAAGGCGGCTGCAACGCCGTCGCCTCGACGCTCGGCATCCTGGGCGCCGTCGCCCGCAAGTACGCCCACAAGATCCCGTTCATCCTCAAGATCAACCACAACGAGCTGTTGTCGTATCCTAACAGCCACGATCAAATCCTGTTCGCGTCGGTCAAGCAAGCGTTCGACATGGGGGCCATCGGCGTCGGCGCCACCGTCTACTTCGGCTCCGAGGAATCGCACCGCCAGATCCAGGAAATCTCGGCCGCCTTCCAGCAAGCCCACGAACTCGGCATGGTCACCATCCTCTGGTGCTACCTGCGCTCGAACGGCTTCAAGGTCGCCGGCAAGGACTATCACGCCAGCGCCGACCTCACCGGCCAGGGCAACCACCTCGGCGTCACCATCGGCGCCGACATCATCAAGCAAAAACTGCCCACCAACAACGGCGGCTACAAGGCGGTCTCGACCAAGGAAAAGCCCTTCGGCAAGTTCGACGACAAGATGTACGACACGCTGATCCCGGACCACCCGATCGACCTGACGCGCTACCAGGTCGCCAACTGTTACATGGGCCGCTGCGGCCTGATCAACTCCGGCGGCGAATCGAAGGGCGCCAGCGACCTGGCCGAGGCCGTGATGACCGCGGTCGTCAACAAGCGCGCCGGCGGCATGGGCCTGATCTCGGGCCGCAAGGCGTTTCAGAAACCGCTCGACGAGGGCATCGCGCTCTTGAACGCGATTCAAGACGTGTACCTGTGCGAGGACGTGAAGATCGCGTGAGTCGTTTGCCGCTTGCGGCGTAGCAATCGCGGGACACCGAACGGCTTGCAGATCTTCGCGGTTGCGGTTAGAATTCACTCAGTTCCACCGCGAGGAGGAGGTCATGTACCAGACGATCATCGCCACCTTTGAAGACGGCGTGTTGAGGCCGAGCGAGCCGCTCGATCTGCCGGCCCATGCTCAAGTCCGCGTCACCGTCGAACTCCTGGCGGACGGCAAGCAAGCTGCATCACCTGGCATGGACAAGATCTATGAGATCCTCTCGCGGCGCTATGCGAGCGGCCACACCGATACGGCCGAGCGGCATAACGAGCATCAGCCATGAAGCCCATTTTTCTCGACACGGTCGGCCTGATTGCCCTCTGGGACACCAGCGATCAATGGCATTTGGCAGCGCTGCCGGTTTTCAGCAAACTTCTCGCCGCCGGTCGGACCATGGTCACATCAAGTTGCATACTTCTGGAATGCGGCAACGCAGCGGCCCGCCGACCCTATCGATTGGATGTGGACGATCTGCGCAATGAGATGCTGGCGCGTGGCTGCCTGTTCGACCCGACTCCGGACGACCTGACGCGCGCGTGGGATGCGTATCGGGCAGGTTACGCAGGCGACGCGGGAATCGTCGATCAAATCTCATTCGTGATGATGCGCCGGCTGAGCATCGATGAAGCATTCACGAACGACCGCCATTTCCGCGCCGCCGGATTCACGAACCTGTTCTGAGCTGCCGACGAGCCGTTCTCACTTCTTCCGCGCCGCGGCGATTTCGTCTCTCGGCAGGGCGATGATTTGCAGGCGCAACTGTTTCGTGGACTGCCCAACGATCGTTGCGTAATGGTTCGCATCCACGAAACGGCGCTCCCACGCAATGTCGGCGTCTTCCTTCGGCACCGTCCAGAAGACGTGGCCGCGCTCGCGGTCGATCATGAGTTGGCCCAGGGCGAGCCAGCCGCTGCGGTCGGGCAGCCACTCCAGCGCCCTGCCATAAGAACGTTGCTCCTTGATGGTCGCCGGGAGCGCCGGGGTGAACGTGTGCTCCGCCGTCCGCTTGCCCGTTTCAAAGTCCCAGGCCTGCACATGGCTCCTGCTCTGGTCATCGAGGACCAGCGCGGCCAGTTCCTTGCCGTCGTAGGAGAAGGTCAGTGCCGCGCACTGCGTGATCGTGGGCAGCTTCGGATGAATGGTGCGGACGAGTTTGCCGGTCGCCACCTCGTAAACGTAAACGAAGCTCTTGGGGCCTTCCACGTGGTAGATGGCCAGATACCGGCCGCCCGGCGACACCTCGGTCCACATTCGATCGACGATGTCACCCGCCGTCTTGAACGTGCTGATGGGCGCGCCGGTTTTCACGTCCCACACTTTCGCCTCGCCGCCCGCGTCGTGTCTTTCCAGTGACAGGAACTGGCCCGGTCCGGCAAAATCGGCAATCCAATTTTGCTTCGCCGGGTTGTCGCCGTCCTTGACCTTCAGCGTGCTCAGGAGCTTCCCGTCCGCGACCGTGTAGACTTCGACGGACGTCCACTTGTAGCCCTTGGGCTTCACGACGGGCATGGCTAGATACATGCCGTCCGGGCTGAGGAAGACTTCCCCGGCGGTCGAGCTCGGGACCGAGCCAAGCCGTTTCATGCTCTGCAGGTTCCACACATCCCAGCCGAGCATCTTTTGTTTCGTGGCCGACATGACCGCGGCAATCGGACCCGGCCGGCGGGGATGGCGCACCGGACCGTTGCCGCCCGGCACGAGAAGACTGGCCTTCGGGTCCGTGGGCGGCAGCAACGGCTGACGCAGCGGATCGGGCTCCAGCTTGGCGCCGTCCAGCTCGTCGTCAGTCTTGGGCTTCGGATCCGGCGGTTTCGGTTTCTTGTCCGCCGGCGGCGGCGGCTTCTCCGTTGGACCTGGGCCTTTCACGATCGGTGCGGGCGAGACCGGTTGCTGCGGCGTCTTGGCCGCAGGCTTCGTTCCAGGGATCCCGCAACAGCAGCCCGGCAAGACGCCGAGCATCGGACCGAGCAGCGACACGGCAAGAAGGAAGCGGACACGCATGAGGGTTCCTCCGAGTTGTTCCGGACCCATCGAGACTGCCTTAGTAACGTTGGGAAGTATAACTTCCCGATTTCGGTTCGTGGATTGGGCAACACCCCGTGGTGCAGGCGGCTCGCCTGCACGACTTTGGCGTGTCCCTGACTGTTGTGCAGGCGAGCCGCCTGCACCACGGGGTGTTGGCCAAATCGGAAAGTTATGGTTCGAGCATTCCTTAGCGAAACGCCAGCGACACGATCCAGCAGAACCCGACGGCGACCAGCGTCACGCCGACGCCGATGCCGGCCATCAGCAGGTCGCGCAACGTCGGCCGAAAGCCTTTCTTGGCCGGCGTCGGGATATCGACGAGTTCCACATCGAACTGATCGGCCGGCAAGGCGGCGGGCATCGGCGCCGCGGCAGGGGCCGATGTGTTGAAGTCGAGCGGGTTGGCGGGCGGCGGGGCGGGCATGGCCACCGTGATCGGCTCGGGGTCCGGCGCCGGGCCAGGCACCTTGACGCCGGTCCGTTTCTTGCGTTTCTTCTCCGGGGCCGCCGGCTTCGCGCTGGCGACCGGCACGCTCGGACTCGACTTCGGCTTCGGCGGGGCCACCGGAATGCTCTGCCCGGACGGCGGTCGCGCGGACGCCACCGGGATGTTTGGGCTCGACGGGGGCTTCACGGGCGGCGCCGGGTTCGTCCGCTCCGCGTCCTTGTCGTTGATCTCCAGCCAGGTCAGGTACTTCCGCAGCTGCGGCGTCTCTTCGACGGGCCTGGCCGGCTCGCTCGTCACCATCAAGAACGCATCGAGCGCCTGGGCCGCCCGCGCCGGCGTCGGATAACGCTGCCCCGGTTGCTTCGCCATCATCCAGTTCACGATCTGCGACAGCCCCTCCGGCAACGCCGGCACAAAATCTTGCAGCGGCTTGGGCGCCTCCGTCGCGTGCCGAATCATCTGATTGAGAATGTTCTTGTCCGGGAACGGCGGCTGTCCCGTCAGCAAGTGATACAGCGTGCAACCGAGGCTGTAGATGTCGGCACGGATGTCGATGTTGCGCGGATCGCGGGCCTGCTCCGGCGCGAGGTAGTCCGGCGTGCCCAGCAGCGTCCCCTCGCCGGTCAGCTCCATCTTCTCGGTCGCGTCGGCCTGGGTCTTCTCGTCGAAGAACTCGCGGGCCAGGCCGATGTCGAGAATCTTGACGTTCGATTTCAGCGTCGTCGCGCTGTCCGCCTTGGCGGGGATCGGCAGCAGCATCAAGTTGGCCGGCTTCAGGTCGCGATGCACCATGCCCATCTCGTTGATGTGCTGCAACCCGAGCAGCGCCTGATGGATCAGCCGCACCGCCTCGGCCGGCGGCAAACGCTTGCGGCGACCGAGCACGTCTTCCAGCGTCTCGCCTTCGAGATACTCCATGACGAGATAATGCACGCCCTTGGTCTCGCCGACCTGGAACGAGCGCACGACATGCGGATGCTTGAGCTTGACCGACAGCCTCGCCTCGCGCTGAAAGCGGGCGAGCGTCTGTCCGCTCTTGGCCCGCGACGGCGGCAGCACCTTGATCGCCACCACCTGCCCCGACGGATGCACCGCCTTGTAAACGCCCGCCATCCGTCCCCGGCCGATCCGCTCCAGGACCTTGTAATCCCCCAGATAAAAATCATCGACATGCCCGCGCGACAACAAGCTCGCTTGATACTCGGTCACGTAGTCCTTGGCGACGAGCCATTTGAGAAACGTCGGCACCTGGGCCGCCTTGTCCTTGGCTTCCGCCAGCCAGCGCGCGCGCATCGCCTGCATCTCATCGGGGGCCATGAGCTTGCTGCGAATCAAGAACCCGCACATGTTTTCGACTTTGAATTCCACGCATCACCCGAGGTTCACGCTGGCTGCACAAATCATTTTGCAACTCCGAGCCGATGGAAGCAATCGCTAAAAATCTTTGCATCGCCCGGCAAGGAGTCAGATAATGGCCGTAGGGACAAGCTGCCAGCTTGTCCCTCCAGGACGGGACAAGCTGGCAGCTTGTCCCTACGAAGTCAACGGAGGAGATATTCATGTCGAAAGAAACCGAAAAAGTGTACGGCGAAGCGGAAATCGCGGCCAAGCTGACCGAACATGGCCTGGCGGACTGGTATCTCGAAGACGGCTGGCTGCGGCGCAAGTTCAACACCGACGGCTGGCCGACCACGTTGATGCTGACCAACGCCATCGGCTACTTGTGCGAGGCGGCCTATCATCACGCCGACCTGGCCATCACCTGGGGCAAGCTCTGGGTCAAATTGAAGACGCACTCGGCCGGCGGCATCACCGACAAGGACTTTGCCCTCGCCAAGAAAATCGACGAGGTCGTCCTGTGGCGTCCGCAACCCGGCGGCGCACTCGAAGGGACGCCGAATAAGTTCGTGCAGAGCGGCAAGAAATGATCCACGAAGGGCCACGAAGAACACCAAGGGGATTCCTCTTCGTGTTCTTCGTGGCCCTTCGTGGACGAATCATTCATCCGCGTACGGCATGCGCGACACATCGCCGTCCGGACGCGGCGGCTGCTCCATGCCCGGCTCGAGCACCACCGGCGGCGGCGGACCGTCATCGACGCCCGGCATCGGCGCGACCCCCGGGCCGGCATTCACCTTCAACGGCTCGATGGCGTCGCTTTCCTCCCACTCGCCTTGGTCGTCCGGCGCCTTTACCTGCTCACCGGTCTTGATCGGCGTGGGCCCTTTCCAGGTGAAGCACCAGTAGCCGCCGATGCCGACGAGGACGACGCTGACGATGCTGATCCAGTGCCATTTGCGCATGGTTTCCGTTCCTTGGACACGTGGGAAGATTCCGTTCAATTCCCTTGGCTATAACCAAATCAACGCGTCGGAACCAGAGCGTTTTCGCGAAATGCCGATTTCACGCCAACTTCTTGAATCAACTCCCGGTAGAATGAATAAGAGGGAGATTTGAGGCTGACCGAGGCAACCGCGAAAATGCGCGAACATGCCGGGTCGGCCTGGTGTCCGCATTCTCGTTCCTGCTGGCCGACTCGCTGCGCCCGGCGAGGCATTCCGAGGGAGGTCCTTTGAGCCACAACGCCGCCGTCGCAACCAACCCTACCCGCGCTGAAACCACACTCGAGCAGGCCATTCAATGCGCCCGCATCGGTGACGACAATAAAGCCAGGGACATTCTCATCTTGGACCTGCGCAAGGTCACGCCGATCTTCGACTTCTTCGTCGTCATGACCGGAGCAAGCCGTCGGCAGCTGCACACGCTGGCCGAGGAGACCGACGCCTACCTGCGCTCCGAGGGGGAAAAACGCCTGAGCATCCAGGGCTATCAGGCGAGCCGCTGGATCGTGCAGGACTACGGCGATCTGGTCGTACACGTCTTCGACGCGGAGTCGCGCGAGTATTACGCCCTCGAAGATCTCTGGGCCGACGCCCCGCGCATCGACTGGAAGCGCGGATGATATATAGCCCGCCATTCATGGCGGTCCTGCATCCCCGCCATGAATGGCGGGCTATATATTGATCCCATGAACCTGCTCCATCACATCCAGGACAAATTCCGCACCGCGCTCAAGGATCTCGTTCCCGACGTTGAACCCTACGTCGCCAATGTCAAGGCGACGCAGGACCCCAAGCACGGCGACTATCAGGCCAACTGCGCCATGCCGCTCGCCAAGGTCCTCGGCAAGAAGCCGCGCGACATCGCCCAGGACATCGTCAACCGCCTCGCTCTGGACGACGTGCTCGAAAAACCCGAGATCGCCGGCCCGGGGTTCATCAACTTGCGTCTCCAATCGGCCTGGCTCGCCAAACAAGTGCAAGCGATTGCCAACGACGATCGCCTCGGCGTCGGTTTCGTCCAGCCGGCCCGGCGTTTCGTCATCGACTACAGCTCGCCCAACGTCGCCAAGCCGTTGCACGTCGGCCATGTCCGCAGCACCATCATCGGCGACGCCCTCACGCGCATCCTGCGCTTCCTGGGCCACACCGTCACCACCGACAACCACCTCGGCGACTGGGGCACGCAGTTCGGCATGCTGCTCTATGGCTACAAGAACCTGCTTGACAAGGACGCCTACAACAACGATCCCGTGCGCGAGCTGGCCCGCGTCTACATCGAGGTCCGCAACCTCATCGGCAATGAGGGCGAGGATGAAGACGCCGCCACCAATCCCGTCGCTGACGCTTGCCGGGCCGAGACCGCCAAGCTGCATCACGGCGATCCCGAGAACAATCGCCTTTGGCAGGAGTTCATGCCCCACTGCCTGGCCGATCTGCACACGCTCTACGACAAGCTCGGCGTGCTCCCCTTCGATCACGAGCACGGCGAAAGCTTTTACAACCCGATGCTCCCGGCGGTCGTGGACAGCGTCATGCAAGCGAAGATCGCGGAAGTCGGCGACGGCGGCGCGATCATCATTCGCTTCAACGAGAACAACGTCGCCCTCATCCGCAAGCGCGACGGCGCCTTCACCTACACGACCAGCGACCTGGCGACGATCCAGTACCGCGTCAAGGAATTCAAGCCCGACGCCATCCTGTACGTCGTCGGCTTCCCGCAGACGCAGCACTTCATCAATCTCTTCGAGGCCGCCCGACGCTGGGGGTATCGCGATATCGAACTGACGCACATCGCGTTCGGTTCGGTGAAGGGGGCCGACGGCAAGGTGCTCCGGACACGGGACGGCGGGACTGTCGAGCTTGGCTACCTGATCGACGAGGCCGTCCGTCAGGGCCGGGCCGTGGTCGACGCCAATTCGCCGGAGTTGCCGGACGCCGAGCGTGCCCAGGTTGCGGAAGTCGTCGGCATCGGCGCCGTCAAGTATGCGGACCTGTGCCAGAATCGCACGTCCGACTACATCTTCAGCTGGGAGAAGATGATGGCCATGGAAGGCAACACCGGAACCTACATGCAGTACGCCTTCGTCCGCAACCGCGGCATCTTCCGCAAGGCCGGCATCGACCCGCAAACCCTGCGGCACAACCCGCCCACGATCACGCTCGGCACACCGCACGAACGCGCCCTCGCCATCCAGCTCCTGCGCTTCGAGGAAGCGCTGCGAGCCGCCATCGTCGAGTATCAGCCGAGCGGCGTGACGGCGTACCTGTGGGACCTGGCGAAGACGTACAGCGGCTTCTTCCAGAATTGCCCCGTGCTGCGTGCCGAGACCGACGCCCTCAAGCAGAGCCGATTGCTGCTGTGCGACCTCACTGCCCGCGTCCTGCAGCAGAGTTTACAACTGCTCGGCATCAAAACCGTCGAACGAATGTAAATGATTTTGTAACCCATGATTTTGTGAGAAGCCCCATGCGCATCGGCATCATCGCGTTGATGCAGGAATCGAACACCTTCATCACCGCTCCGACGACGTTCGCGCACTTCGAGCAAGATCTGCTGCTCGAAGGCGACGCCGTCCGCACGCGCTTCGCCGACGCGCACCACGAGGTCGGCGGGTTCTTCGCCGGCCTCGCGGCCGAGCGCCTCGACGCCGTACCGATCTTCGCGGCCCGTGCCCTGCCGTATGGCATCGTCGCCGCCGACGCCTTTGACGCCTTGCTGGCTCGCATGGACGCCGCGATCGATCGCGCCGGCCCGCTCGACGGCTTGCTCGTCGCCCCGCACGGCGCGACCGTTTGCGCCGCTCATCCCGACGCCGACGGCTACTGGCTGACGCGCTTGCGACAACGCTTCGGCAAGAAGTTCCCGATCATCGGCACGCTCGACCTGCACGCCAACGTGTCGCCGGCCATGACCTCTGCCTGCGATGCCTTGATCGCCTATCGCACCAACCCGCATCTCGATCAACGCCAGCGCGGCATCGATGCGGCCAAGCTGATGGCGCGCACCGTGCGCGGCGAAGTCAAGCCGACCATGGCCGCCGCGTTTCCGCCGCTCGCCGTCAACATCGAACGCCAGCTGAGCGCCGAATCGCCCTGCAAGGATGTGTACGATTTCGCCGACGCCATGCTGCAGCGCCGCGGCGTGTTGTCGAACAGCGTCGTGCTCGGCTTCCCCTACGCCGACGTCGCGGAGATGGGCTCCTCGGCGATCGTCGTCACGGACAACGATTTTTCACAAGCGGAAGTGCTCGTGAAAGAATTGAGCGGCTTCTGGTGGGACCGCCGCGAGGAATTTGTCGGCAAGATGACGTCCATCGATGAAGCCATGCAGCAAGCCGCCAACCTCGACGGCCCGATTACGCTGCTCGACATGGGCGACAACGTCGGCGGCGGCTCGCCCGGCGACGGCACCGCGCTGCTGCACGCCCTGCACGCTCATCTCGAGCTGATGCCCGCGTTCGTCTGCCTCGCCGATCCCGAAGCCGTCGCCCTCGCACAGGCCGCCACCGAGCGAAACATCGTTAAGCTGCGCGTCGGCGGCAAGACCGATAAGCTCCACGGCGAACCCTTCGAGGCGCTATTTCAGGTCAAACGCCTCACTGACGGCAAGTTCTCCGAGACCCAGCCGCGCCACGGCGGGTTCCTGCATTTCGATCAGGGCCCGACCGCCGTCCTCGAGTCCGGAAAGTTCCTGACCGTGATGGTCACGACGCGCCGCATGGTCCCGTTCAGCATCAAGCAAATGACCAGCGGCGGCCTCGACCCGGCGAACTTTCGCATTCTCGTCGCCAAGGGCGTGCATGCTCCGGTCGCCGCGTATGCGCCGGTGTCGAAGCATCTGATCCGTGTCGATACGCCGGGCGTCACCAGCGCGGACCTGTCGCGACTGACATTTCACCATCGCCGCCGGCCGATGTTTCCATTTGAACGCGATGCGAAGTGGTGATTCGATTGTTTACGTTTAGCGCTCGCATGGCGCCATGCGAGCGCTAAACGTAAACCTTGTCAAATCCCATACAGCGGCGCATACTTCCCGCGCAAATACGCGATCAACGGCTTGTGGCTCAGCGGCTGCCCCGTGACGCGCCGACACAACTCGCCGGCGCGATGGCGCTGCCCCGGGCGATGAACCTTTTCGTTCAACCAACCTTTCATTCGGCTGAAGACGCCGCGGCGGAAGTCGGCGTCGATGTCGCCGAGGTCTTGCCGGGCTTGCTGCATGAACTGGGCGGCGTAGAGGTTGCCCAGCGTGTAGGTCGGGAAGTAGCCCAGGCCCCCCATGCTCCAGTGGATGTCTTGCAGGCAACCCTGGGCATCGCTCGGCGGCGTCAGGTCGAGCATCTTGCGAAACTTCTCGTTCCACGCGGCGGGCACATCGGTCGGCTTCAGGTCGCCGGTCATCAACGCTTGCTCCAGCTCGAAGCGCAGGATGATGTGCATGTTGTAGGTCGCCTCGTCGGCCTCGACGCGGATGAACGATTTCTCGACGTTGTTGGCCGAGAAGATGAAGTCGTCGAGGGTGACGTCGTCGAGCGTGGCGGGAAAGGTCTGCTGCAGGCGCGGGAAGAAGTGTTCCCAGAATGGCCGGCAGCGGCCGACCTGATTTTCCCAGAGCCGCGATTGCGATTCATGGATGCCGAGCGAGGCGAAGCTGCCGGCGGGGGTGCCGAAGTGGGCCGGGTCGAGGCCCTGCTCGTAGATGCCGTGCCCCGCTTCGTGGAGGATGCCCCACAGGCCCTGGTTGAGTTCGCGCGGATGATAGCGCGTCGTCAGCCGGCAATCGCCCGGCCCGATGCCCGAGCAGAACGGATGCACCGTGGTATCGAGCCGGCCCGCCTGGAAATCGAAGCCGATCGCAGCCGCGGCGCCTTGCCCGAAAACGTGCTGCCGATCGACGGCGTACTCGCGCGTCAGGATGTCCTTGCGCGGCTTCTTCCCCGTGCTCGCAATCGCAGCGACCAGCGGCACCAGGTCGGCGCGCAGCTCGGCGAACACGCGCGTGATCTCCGCGGCCGTCGCCCCCGGCTCATATTCGTCAAGCAGCGCGTCGTACGGCGATTCCTTGTACCCGACCGCCTTCGCCTCCGCGCGCTTCAGCCCGACGATCTTTTCCAGCCACGGCGCGAACGACGGAAAGTCGTTCTTCTTGCGCGCCTCCGCCCAGATGTTCTGCGCCTGCGACACCGTCCGGGCGATCTCCTCGACCAGCTTGCTCGGCATCTTGACGGCCCGATCGTACACCCGCCGAATCTCGCGCACGTTGACCGTTTCGATCTCCCCCGCCGGCTTGACCGTCCCGAGCAACTCGCCGATGTGCGGATTCGTGAGCTTCTCGTGGCCGAGCTTGGCGAGATAGCCCATCTGCTCGGCGCGATGCCCGGCCCCCTTGGGCGGCATGTACGTATGCTGGTCCCAGCCCACGATCGCGCCGATCGATTCGAGCAACTTGGACTCGCGGAAGCGGTCGATCAGTTCCTGGTATGCGTCCATAGGCTCCCCATATAGCCCGCCATTCATGGCGGGCTCGTACCAGCCCGCCATAAATGGCGGGCTAAATGATCACGACGACGTATGATCGTGGATGATGCGCCAGCCGGCGTTCGTCTTGCGCATGATCAGCGTGAAAATGCCGGTCGGAGCCTCGTTCTTCAGTTGCAAGTGGAATCGGCCGCGCACCAGGGCGTGGTCGTCGCCGAGCAGCTCGATCGACATTTCCTTGAAGGTGAGCTTGCCCATCTCCTTGCCCTCGCCCTGGTATTTTTTCTGATAGCGTTCGAGCGTCGCCTTCCAGCCCTTGGTCTTGTTGTTGCCCGAGAAGAAGCTGAGGTCTTCGGATTCGAGATAGCCCTTCATGAAGGCGGGGAGGTCCCCCTTGTTCCAGGCGGCGGCCTGATCATCGAGCACCTTCTGAATCGCGGCACGTTCGGTGGGCGGATCCGCGGACATGGCAATGGCCACAGTCACGATCATCGTCCTAATCATGCGATTACTCCTGCCGCTTGCGGCTTAGCGTTCGCTTGGCGCCGCGCGAACGCTAAGCCGCAAGCGGCTATGAGGGCGGCGTCAGCAGGTCGCGCAGCTTACGCACCGCGCGCAAGTAGCGCATCGACGCCGCTGCTTCGGTCAAGCCGAGCGACGAGGCGACTTCCTGGTTGGCGAGCATTTCGTAGTGCCGCATCAGGATGACCTCGCGGTCGTCCTCGTCGAGCTGGGCGATGGCGTCGCGCAGGCGGTTTTGCATTTCCTGCTGGATGGCAGCGGAGGCCGGGGTCAGGTCCTGATCGAGCAACTGGCCCGCGAGATCGAGCGAGGAGCGTTCCGACCAGGCGGGGCGATGGATCGGCTGCTCGCGATTGACGCCGCGCTTCTGGGCCTGGTGATGCCGGCGATGGGCGTCGATGACGTGGTCCTTGGCGATGTGCCGCAGCCAGAGATGGAACGGCATGGTCGGCGCCTTGAGATAATCTTTCAAACGACGGCTCGCTTCAATCAGCACTTCCTGGACGACGTCGCTGGCGTCGAGCCGCTGGACGATGGCCGGGTCGAGGCGCAGATCGATCATGCGGCGGATCGGCTCGCGATGCTTGGCGAGCAATTGCTCGATCGCATCGGCGTTGCCGGCTTTCGCCTGGTCGAGCAGTTCCTGGGTATTGGTAGCGTCGGGCCACATAAAAACATCCACGAAGGGCCACGAAGTTCACGAAGAAGAATCAGGTGACGAAACGCTGCCACTCGAGTTTGCCACGGCTGCCGAGGTTGATGAGGACGCCGACGCGCATCTTGGTTGCCTTCAGCTGGTTGATGAGTTGGGCTTCGTCCACGCCGGTCAGCTCTTTCTGGGCCTTGAGTTCGACCATGATGCAATCGTAACAAACAAAATCCGCAACGTAGTATTTCTCCAGGACACGGCCCTTATAGACAATTTGCAGCCGCGGCTGTGAGCTGTGAGGAATCTGCCTGTCCGTAAGCTCAATCTGCATGGCCTCTTGATACACTGCCTCCAAAAAACCAGGACCCAATTCCCGATGCACCTCAATGGCCGCCCCGACAATCGCGTAGACTTCATCTTTATAGATCAAATCCACCATCGCGTTCCTCCCTTTTCTCTCCCCCTTCGTGTTCTTCGTGGCCCTTCGTGGATGTTTTTTCTAATAGGCGTCCTTGAAGATACCTTCGATCTCATCCACGGTAACACTTCGAGGATTGACGCGCAGGATGCGCTTGATGCCGAACGCCTTCTCGGCGAGCGTGCGAATTTGTTCTTGCTTGATGCCGATGTCGCGCAGCCGGCCGGGGACGCCGATGTCGTTGCGCAGCTTTTCGACGGCGGCAACGGCTTTCTCGGCGACGGCGTCCTCGCCCAACATCGCGGCAACTTCGGCGAATGCCTTGGTCTTCGCCGGCACGTTGAAACGCATCACGTAAGGGAGCAGCAGCCCGTTGCCGGCGCCGTGCGAGCAGTGGACCGCCCCGCCGACGGGGTATTCCATGGCATGCACGAGCGCGACGCCGACGTTGGAGAACGCCAGCCCTGCCAGCAGCGCGGCGAGGGCCATGCCTTCGCGGGCTTCGATGTCGTGGCCGTCGTTGACGGCGCGGCGCAGATATTTGCCGACGAGGCGGATCGCTTTTTCCGCGCACATGTCGCCCATCGGGTGCTTGCCTTGATAGACGGTGCGTTCGCCGGCGGGGAGCGGGAAGTCGGCGTTGTCGACGGCGGTGTACGCTTCGATGGCGTGCGTCAGGGCGTCGATGCCGCTGTCCGCGGTCACTTTCGGCGGGCACGACAACGTCAGCAAGGGATCGACGACGGCGGCGGTCGAGCGCAAAAAGTTGGAGAGGATGCCGACCTTGATGTGGTTGTCGGTATCGGTGACGACGGCGGCGGCGGAGACTTCCGAGCCGGTGCCGGCGGTGGTGGGCACGCAGACGAGCGAGGCGATGGGGCCGGGGATCTTGTCGTCGCCGACGTAATCGCGCGGGCCGCCGCCGTGCTTGAGCAGGACGGCACCGAGCTTGGCGAGGTCCATGTTGCTGCCCCCGCCCAGGCCGACCAGCATGTCCGGCTGCGTCGTTTTCGCCATATCATAACAGGCAAGCGCCGCCCGCATCGACGGCTCCGGCTCGCCGCCGGTGAAGGCCGATACCTTCAACCCCGCCTCGACCAGCGGCTGACGAACGCGTTCGAGCAGCCCCGCTTTTTCCAGGATCGGGTCGGTGACGATCAGGGCCTTCTTCGCCTTCAAGCGAAGCGCGATGTCGCCCAGCTGCCCGACGGCGCCCTGGCCGAAGACGATCTGCACGGCGGAGTGGAAAGTCCAGACGGTACGCATGGAACGATCTCCCGGCCGCTTGGAAGAATAACTTCCCGATTTCGGTTCTTTGATTGGCCTGCACCACGGGGTGTTGGCCAAATCGGGAAGTCATAGTTTGAGCATTCCCAAGCTGCAAGCGGCGTGCAGTACGTTATATTTTTTGCCCCACGCAAGGAAACGCATCATGACCATCCGCATCGGCATCGTCACCGTCTCCGACCGCGCCAGCCAGGGCGTCTATGTCGACCTGGGCGGCCCGGCGATCAAGCAATGCCTCGACGAAATCCTCTCCTGCCCCTGGGAAGCTGTCCCCCGGCTCATCCCCGACGAGCAGCCGCTGATCGAAAAAACGCTGATCGAACTGTGCGACCAAGAGAATTGCTGCCTCGTCGTCACCACCGGCGGCACGGGCCCGGCGCGGCGCGACGTCACTCCCGAGGCGACCGAAGCCGTCTGCGCCAAGATCCTCGACGGGTTCGGCGAACTCATGCGGGCCGTCTCGCTCAAGATCGTGCCCTCGGCAATCCTCTCGCGGCAGATCGCCGGCACGCGCGGCAAGTCGCTGATCGTCAATCTGCCGGGCAAGCCCAGCGCCATCCGCGACTGCCTGCTCGCCGTCTTTCCGGCGATTCCCTACTGCGTCGATCTGATCGAGGGGCCGTACCTGACGACCAACGAGAATCTGGTGAAAGCGTTTCGGCCCAAGAAATGAGTCGGCGAGTCGGCGATTACTTCTTGATCAGCCTCGCCTTGGCCCAGTTGACGTGGGCTTGCACATCGCCGAAGGAACCGGCGTCGACGATGAGCGTCATGGTGCGAACGCCTTTGACGTCGAGCCGGACGATGAGCGGCGCGGTTTGATGCGTGATTTCCTTGCCGTCGTTGAGGTCGAGGCGTTTGCCGTCGAGGTCGATGGCGATGCGGGCGCGGCCCTTGAGGGCGGCTTCGTCGATGCCGACGAGGGCGTCGAGGCGCTGATATTGGCCGTCGAGCTTGTAGGCGACCTGGCAGGCGGCGTGCGTGCCGAGGCCTTTCTCGAACGTGTTGCCGGCCAGGCGCAGCGAGGTGCCACTGGCGGCGGCGTCCTTCACGAGCGGCCAGGCGGCGCCGAGGAACGGGCGATGCTCGTAGCGTGCGGGGACGAGATCGGACAGATCGACCGCCGACGCCTGGCGCACATCGAACGCGAGCAGGGCGGATTCGGGCAGCTCCCAGGTCGGGCCGAACTGCGTCTTGCCGACCCAGCGGCGCGACTTCTGCTGGAACTGCAGCTCCAGGAAATTGACGTGCGCGCCTCCCTCCAGGACGGCGCGCATGTAGCTTTTCTTGGTGCGCAAGCGCGCTTGGCGATCGGTGTTCCAGGCGATGCCGGCCAGCTTCGACCAGGGCGTTTGCACATTGCGGCTATCGGTGGCGACGATGCAGCCGACCTTGCCGTCGAGCGCCGTCACGCTGCCTTCGATGCGATCGCCGTTCTTCAGGTAGACGACGTCGCGCTTGCGCGGCTCCTCCTGGAGCTGAGCGAAGAATTTTCCAGCGTCGTCCACCCCCTCGGGCAATGTCCAGAACAATAACACGACATGCGGGGCGAACAGGCTCACCTCTTTCGCCTCACCCATGAGTGCAGCGGCCGTCCAGACGCGCAGCCGGGTATCCGCCAGAACGGCGGCAGCGTCGGCATCGAGCGGCAGGCGATCGCCGTTGGTCAGGCTGATGAAGTTCTGCGTCAAGAGGGCCGGCAGCTTGCGGCCGTCCTGACGCAGCTCGACGAGTCGCTCGACCGCCCGGCGCGCGCCGGCTTCTTCGAACGAGAGCTTGCCGGCTTCGTCGAGCGCAACCAGTTCGCAGCCGGTGCGCGTTCGATCGACCGCTTCGATCGTGAAGCGCGGCGGCGGCAACTGCGCGGCGGCGGGCACGGCCGAAATGGTCAACCCAATGGTAAAGAGAATGGTGCGCAGCATGACTGGTCAAGATTACTTTCCGGGTGGCGTTTGGGAGCGTGGACTGCAGTCCACGCTCCCAAACGTCCCGCGTGGACTGAAGTCCACGCGACCAACCCACTGAAGTCCACGCGACCAACCCTTGATGGCGCGAACGTCATCAAGGAAGAACCGCCCTAGATGGTCATCTCACAAATCCTTGCGCAGCGTCGTAGCCGCGTTCGCCAGAACACGGGGGCAGAACGCCCACGAAAACCCGCGTTCTGGCGAACGCGGCTACGAATCAACTGCTCAGCGGCCTAGGAAACGGACGTCTAGCGCTGCAGGATCGGCAGGTAGTTGTTGGGCACCTGCAGGATGATGAGCGCCATCGCGGTGCAGTAGTTGGAGCACATCAAGCCCTGCTGCCAGGAGCCGTCCGGGCGGCGGCTGCCGAGCAACTCGTCGCGGATGGCGGGGTACCAGCGGCGGAAGTTTTGGCCGCCGGCGATCCACATGGCCTGGACGGCATAGTAATGTCCGTAGAAGTAGTGGAAGTCGGGGTTGCCGAACATGCCGCCGCCGCCGGGCAGGTTGCGATTGAGGTATTCGAGCCCCTTCTTGACCGAGGGGTCGTCGTAGATGCCGGCGCTGTACAGGGCGACGACGCCGGCGGCGGTGCGGGCGAACCCGGGCGGGCCGGCGTTCGGCTGATAGCGGAACCCGCCCGTGGTGAGGTCCTGGCAGTTCTTGACGTACTGCACACACAGATCGCGCGTGCGCCGCGGCACCGAGATGCCCGCGTTGCGCGCCGCCCGCAGCGCCATGATCTGGCAGATCGTCACCGACAAGTCGGCGTCCACCGGCCGCGGCTGGTAGCGCCAGCCTCCTTCTTGATTCTGCGAGTTGAGGATGAGCCGAACCGATCGGCCCAGCGTCGCGCGCAGGTTGTCGCGCAGCACCCGCTCGTTGACCATGCCGTAGACCTCGGCAAGGAAGAGCGTGGCGAAACCGTGGCCGTACATGGGGCCGTTGAAGGCGCCCCGCTGGTTGGTGAGGTAGCCCGGCGTGGCGCGGTCCTCGCAGGTGAGGATGTAGCGGACGGCGCGGGTGACGTGTTCGCCGTAGCGTCCGCGGCCCGGTTGATAGCCGCCCGCCATGAACGCCAGGCCGGCAAGCGCTGAGACCGCGACGTTGCCCGTCATCTGCCCGGTGCCGAACGAGCCGTCCTGGTGCTGCTGGCCGGCCAGCCAGGCGAGGCTGCGATCGATGGCGCCCTGCGTGTTCGCGTTGATCATCCCGGCGGCCTGGCCGGCGTCCTGCCCGGAAGCGCGCCAGAGCATGCCGCCCGCGGACAGGCCGAGCAACGCCCCGGTCCCGCGCGTCAAGAAGGTTCGTCGATCCATGGCTGTTCTCCTTCAGGAGTCAGGTCGTGTGGACAATAGTTGGGTGAACGATTCAAAAGGGGCAACGCGAATTCTCGTGGTGCGGGCGGCTCGCCTGCACGTTTCGTCGGTCAACGAGTGACACGTGCAGGCGAGCCGCCCGCACCACGAAAATGCGCTGTAACCCTGACACCCGAAATCGTGTATCCATTGTCCACACGGCCTAGGAGTTAGTCGTCGCGGCTGCTTTTTTCGGCGATGTTGCGATAGTAGGCGCGGAGCAATTCTTCGTAGTTGCGGATGAAGCGCTCCTTGGCGAAGGCGTCCATGGCGGCGCGATGGCGCGGCGGCAGCGGCGGCCAGAGGTCCGTCGGGCTGCGCTCCTTCTGGACGGCTTCCGGCGTGCGCGGCGGGTTGCCGGCTTGACCGGGCGCCTGCTTCGGCTCGGCCACGATCTTCTTCGGCTGCGGATCGACGAGCGGCTTCGGCTGCTGCGCGATCGGCGGCGGCGGATTGCCCGCGGGTTGCTTCGGCGGCGATGAACTACTCGGCGGCGGGCTGGGCTTGGGATCCTGCTGGTCGATCAGCTTGTCGAGCGCTTCGAGGATGCGCTTCATGCCCGAGCGCGTTTCGGCGCCGGGATCGCGCTGGTTGAGACGATCGACGGTCTGCGCGGAATCCTGGTGGATCTGCTCGACGATCTTGCCGCGATCTTCGGGCTGCGCGGGAGCGTCCGGCTTTTTGTTAGCCTGAAACGGCGACGCGACGGCGTACGCTTGCAGCGCGCCGGCGATCAGTATCGCAAACAGGGCTCGAGTCATGAATGGTGCTCCCAGTAGATTCCAACCACGGAGTACACAGTCGGGCGAGCCGCAACCGAAAAGGCAGAAAAATCGGGGGTTAAAAATAAGACCGATACCGGGGTCGTCGATTTTCCGTTCAGGGCAGGTCTGGCAACTATTTTTTACCCCCAATTTTTCTGCCGATGCTGGGGTTTGACATTCTCGTCAGTCGCCGTCTTTTTTGCGGCTGTTCTCGGCGACGTTGCGGAAGTAGGCGCTGATGATGCGCTGGTAGCGCGCGGGATAACCTTCCCGGGCGAAGGCGTCCATCTCCTTGCGGCGATCGGGGGGCAGATGTCCCCAGACGTCGATTTTCTCGTCGAGGAGGGTCTTCTTCTTGTCGCGATCGTCGTCGTTCTTGTTGGTGCCTGCGCCGCCGCCGCCCTTGCCGTCCTTGCCGGGATCGCCGCCGCCCTTGTCGTTGAGCTTGTCGTCGTTCTTTTTCTTGTCGTCGTCCTTCTTGTCGCCCTGGCCGCCGCCTTTGTCTTTCTTGTCGTCGTCCTTGCCGCCCTTGTTCTTATCTTCGAGGTTCATGGGTTGTTTCTTGTCGTCCTTGCCGCCCGCGCCGCCGCCGCCCTTGTCATTGGCGCCGCCGCCACCCTTGTTGCCCTGGCCGCCCTTGTCGTTGGCGCCGCCTCCGCCCCCGCCTCCACCACCACCGCCGCCTCCTCCACCGCCACCACCCTTGTCGTCGTTCTTTTGCTTGAGGAGCTTGTCGATGTCGTCGAGGATCTGCTGTTGTTTCTTGCGCGTTTCCTCGCCGGGGTCCTTGTTCTGGAGATTTTCATCGACCTTGCCGAAGTTCTCCTTCAGGCGTTCGATGATCTTCTGCGGATCCTCGGCCGGCTCGCCTTTTTCGTCTTTCTTGGCGTCGTTCTCATCGACTTTCTTCGGCTCCTTGTCGTCGACCTTCTTGGCGTCCTTGTCGTCGGCCTTCTGCTCGGCGGGCGCCGGCGCCTTCTTCTTGGGCGGAGGCGCTTCCTGGGCCACCGCGAGGGCGACCATGAAGGCGAAACAGCCGACGAACAGCGTGAAGTAGCGGATCATTTGGGGGCTCCCTTCTTTTCTTCTTTTTGTTCCTTCTGCTCGGGTTGCGGCATCGGCTGCTGGGCGGGCAGAATCTCCTGGAAGAGCCGATGCAGCTCGGTCTGCTCATCGGACAGACGTTGCAGCTCCTCCTTGGCGGGGTCGTTCAGCTCATCGGGGATCTTCTTGCCCTTGTGGTCCTTGGCGAACTTCTCGGTACGTTCGAGCAAATCGGCCTGCTCGGCCCGGAGCGCCTTGAGCTGGGCCATGGGCGGGATGCCGTCGCCTGGCCGCGGGGGCGGGTTGTTGTTGTCTTCGGGCGGCATCTTGTCGGGATCGGGCGGGTTGTTCCGCTCGCGCTCCTTCTTCTCATCCATTTTAGCGATTTCTTCCTTGATCGAGTCGAGGAGGTTGTCGAGCCGTTTGAGGGCGTGCTTTTGATAGCGGAGGGTATCGTCGTGCCAATCGACCTCCATCTTGAGTTCTTCCTTGTCCATGCGCTTGTCGGGGTCTTCCTCGA
>JACQFG010000406.1 GCA_016200155.1 Planctomycetota bacterium
GATTCCCATCACCCGCTCATGGAAAGGATCAAAGCGGAAGGACGAAGGATGAACAAGAATCCGGCAGGGTGATGTTTCATCCTTCATCCTTCCGCCTTCATCCCTCCTTCTGCTGCTGTAGCTCAGCTGGTAGAGCGCGTCCTTGGTAAGGACGAGGTCCTGGGTCCGATTCCCAGCAGCAGCTTTAACGTTACCGTGTTTTCCATCTGGGTCCCGGCCTGACGGCTGGAATTTTTGAATCTTCGGAGGAACGATGGCTAAGGAACTCTTTCAACGGACCAAACCCCACGTCAACGTCGGCACGATCGGCCACATTGACCACGGCAAAACCACGCTGACGGCGGCAATCCTGGTGCGCCAGGCCTTCAAGAACAAGCTCCAGAAGGTCAAGAGCTACTCCGAAATCGCCAAGGGCGGCACCGTCCGCGACGAAAACAAGACGGTCACCATCGCCGTCGCCCACGTCGAGTACGAAACGGCCAATCGCCACTACGCCCACATCGATTGCCCGGGCCACGCCGATTACATCAAGAACATGATCACCGGCGCCGCCCAAATGGACGGCGCGATCCTGGTGGTCGCCGCCAACGACGGCCCCATGCCGCAAACCCGCGAGCACATTCTCCTCGCGCGCCAGGTCGGCGTGCCGTGCATCGTCGTCTTCATGAATAAGATCGACACCGTCGATGACCCCGAACTCCTCGACCTCGTCGAACTCGAGCTGCGCGAGTTGCTGGTCAAATACGACTTCCCGGGCAATGACATCCCGATTGTGCGCGGCTCCTCCAAGCCCGCGCTCGACACCCAGGGCAAGGACGATGCCGCCGGCAAATGCATCGACGACCTGATGGTCGCCCTCGATACCTACATCCCCACGCCCAAGCGCGAAGAGGACAAGCCGTTCCTCATGAGCGTCGAAGACGTGTTCTCGATCGAAGGCCGCGGCACCGTCGCCACTGGCCGTATCGAACGCGGCATGTGCAAGATCGGCGATGAAGTCGAAATCATCGGCCTCATGAAGGCACCGAAGAAGACCACCATCACCGGCGTCGAAATGTTCAACAAGACCCTCGATCGCGGCATCGCCGGCGACAACGTCGGCGTCCTCGTTCGCGGTCTGAAGCGTGAAGAAATCGAACGCGGACAGGTCCTTGCCAAGCCAGGCTCGATCACGCCGCACACCAAGTTCGAGGCCAATGTCTACGTGCTGTCGAAGGAAGAAGGCGGCCGCCATACGCCGTTCTTCGCCGGCTATCGTCCGCAGTTCTATTTCCGCACCACCGACGTCACTGGGTCCATCATCACCCTGACCGGTTCGGACGGCAACAAGGCGGAAATGTGCATGCCCGGCGATAACATCAAGGTCCAGGTCGAACTCATGCCCGACAGCCCCATCGCCATGGACGAAGGCCTCCGCTTCGCCATCCGCGAGGGCGGCCGCACCGTCGGCTCCTGCGTCGTCACCAAGATCACCGCGTAATCCCGCCTTCCCCTCTTCGTTTAGCGCCCGCGTGGCGACATGCGGGCGCTAAACGAGGAAACATCAGGTATCATCATGCGTGAATATGTCTGGCTCGAATGCACCGTGTGCAGTGCCCGCAACTACCGCACCCACAAGGAAACGCGCGGCGCCGAACGGCTCGAACTCAAGAAGTTCTGCCGCAAGGAACGCAAGCACACGCCGCATAAGGAATCTCGGAAGAAATAGGAGTCAGGAGTCAGGAGTCAGGAGTCAGGAGTCAGGAGTCGATAGCGATAATTGTCGCGATTCCTGTCCCCTGACTCCTGACTCCTGATTCCTGACCCCTGCTGAAGGGGTGTAGCTCAATTGGCAGAGCAGCCGTCTCCAAAGCGGCAGGTTGAGCGTTCGACTCGCTCCGCCCCTGCTTGAATGTTGGTCAGGCTTTCCAGCCTGACGCGGGGCTCGCTGGATTACGGAATGTCAGGCTGGTAAGCCTGACCTACAGTGAAGGATGGATCATGTCGGTCGCTGAAACTCCCACGACGGAACCTGCCGCGTCCACTCCTCAGACGCAGCTCGCCATCGGCAGCGCTGTCGGCGCGGCGGCGCTGCTGGCCGGCCTGGGGTTCATCTTCGCGGGCTTGCCGATGGGCTGGTCGCTCAGCTGGAACTCGCTGTTTGCGGCCAATGAGGACCTCAAGAATAATATCTTCCTGTCCGATGCGCTCCTGATCTTGCTGGAGTTGCTGGTCATCGGCGGCCTTGCCTACGCAGCCTACGTCGCTCTGCAGAAGCAAGCGCAGCCCGGCATTCGCGCCGGCATCTTCTTCATGGCGATCGCAATCTTCGGCAGCTTCTGGATTGGCGCCGGGCTCGGCGACATCATGGTCAAGCAGTTCGCGGAAGATCCGGCGATCGGCCTGTCGGTGATCGTCGTGGTGATCGTCGGCTGCTTGGCCGGCACCGGATACGTGTTCGCCAAGGTCCCCGGTTGGATGGCGTTCCTGGAAGGCGTCGAGCACCAGGGCTTCTTTCATGCTGCCCCGTACAAGGGGAACCAGGGCGTGCGCGTTCGCCGCGGCAGCATCATGGGCATCCTTGCCGTCGGTATCTGCGGCATCATCACCATGCATTCGCACAAGTGGTTCGGCTCCGATCGCGCCGATATGCCGAGCGAGTGGTTCTGGGTCGTGCCGTACGCGTCGGTACCCGGCAAAACGATCGAGTACATTCCGCTGATGTTCAAGACCAATGTAGTTCTGCCGATAGCGCTTGGCGTGGCCTTGTTGTGGGTTGCCTGGCGCATCGTGAACGTCCCGATGTTTGCCGACTTCCTGGTCGCCACCGAGGCGGAGATGAACAAGGTGTCGTGGACGAACCGTCGCCGCCTGGTGCAGGACACGATCGTCGTGCTGGTGACGGTTGTGCTGTTCACGAGTTTCCTGTTTGTCGTCGACATCATCTGGATCAAGGTATTGAGCGCGCCGGGAGTGCGCGTGTTGTTGATCGATCCGAAGAAGGCGCAGGAAGAGCAGCGAGAAACAGCCAAGTGGTAGGTCAGGCTTTCCGGCCTGACGTCAGGCCGGAAAGCCTGACCTATACGCAAGATGGAATGGCTCCCATGACCACGGAAAATGTAACGTCGGACCAACCTGAGCAAAGCGCTGCGCCGCCCGCCGAAGCTGCTGCGCCGCCTGCCGAGGCAGAACCCGTCGCTCCGGAGAGCGAGGGGGAAGCCGTTGCAACCGCGACCGCGGAGCCAGACAAGAGTCATTTGAACTGGTACGTCGTCAAGGTGCAGTCCGGCCGCGAGGAGTCGATCAAGGACTCGATCGAGCGCCGCGTCAAGATCGAGGCGCTGCAGGAATGCTTCGGGCAGATCGTCATCCCGACCGAGAAGGTCAGCGAGATGCGCAAGAACAAGCGGTATATCCGCGAACGCAAGCTGCTGCCCGGCTATCTCATGGTGCAGGTCGAGTTCAACGAGCACATGCTTTATTTGTTCCGGGAGACGTCGGGTGTAGGCGATTTCGTCGGGGCAGGGCTCAACAAGAAGCCAATCCCGATGAGCGAGAACGAAGTCAAGAAATGGATCGGCGGCCCGAAGGTGGAGGGCGCGCCGGTGGAGGCCAAGGCGTCGCCGTACAGCGAAGGCGACAAGGTCAAGGTCAAGGACGGGATGTTCTCCGGCATGGAAGGCGTGGTCAAGACGGTGCTGGAAGCGAAGGGCGCCGTGATCGTCGAGTTGACGATCTTCGGCCGGCCGGTGCCGGTGGAACTCGAATACTGGCAAGTGGATTTCGCATAAAACAAAATTCGAGCCCGCAGCGCAAGCAAGGGTGGCCCTTGCTTGCGCTGCGGGCTCGTGAAACCGCTGCAGGATCAACATGGCAAAACAACTAACCGCACAAGTGAAGCTTCAATGCCCCGGCGGCCAGGCGACGCCGGCGCCCCCCGTCGGGCCCGCGCTCGGCCAGCACGGCGTCAACATCGGGCAGTTCGTCAGTCAGTTCAACGACAAGACGAAGGACCAGCGCGGCATGATGATCCCCGTGGTCATCTCCGTCTTCAGCGACCGCAGCTTCACCTTCGAGATCAAGAGCCCGCCTGCCGCCGTGCTGCTCAAGCAGGCCGCCGGCATCCCGATCGAGAAGAAGAAGGGGTCCGAGATGCTCCCCGCCGAGGAAAAGGAAAAGAAGACCGGCAAGTACAAGGGCTTCAAGGTGACCAAGGCCCAGGTCAAGGAAATCGCCAAGCGCAAGTTCGTCGACCTGAACGCCCGCGATGAAGAGCACGCGATGCTCATCATCGAAGGCACCGCCCGCAGCATCGGCCTGACAGTCGAAGGGTAATTGATTCTTCGTTTAGCGTCCGCGCGGCGCCGCGCGTCCGCAAATTTTCTGCCGGTTGGGAAAAAAAATCCTCATGCATCGACAAAAATAGCGGACACCGACGCCTGTCTGGCATACAACAATCAGACGGGCAGGGAGTCTGTTTGTCGTTGCGTTTTGTCATTCAAGAGTCCACCTCATGGCCAAGAAACAATCCCCCGAAGCCGAGCAACCCAAATCGGCCGAAGGAGCGACCGAGACGAAGGAAGCCAAGCCAGACGCGAAGGAAGGCAAGCCGGAAGCGAAAGAGCCGAAGAAGCCCAAGGCGCCGAAGGCCCCCAAGGCGGCTCCGGATCAACCTCCAGCCGAAGGCGCTGAACCGGCCAAGGCCGAGACGCCTGCCGCGCCGAAGGCGCCCAAGGCAGCTGCGGAACCGGGCAAAAAAAAGAAGAGAGCCGGCGTTGCGCCTGCGCGCGGCAAAAAGTTGCGCAACCATCTGAAGAACACCTATCAGAAGATCGCCAAAGAGGGGGCCGTGCCTCTGGCGAAAGCGGTGACGATGCTCAAGCAGGCGATCGAATCGCGATCGGCGCTGCGCAAGTCGAACGCCAAGAAGGTCGATGAGACCGTCGAGATTCACATGTCGCTCGGCGTCGACGCAACGCAAAGCGAGCAGCTCATCCGCGGCACCGTGCCGTTGCCTCATGGCGTCGGCAAAAAAGTGCGCGTTGTCGTTTTCTGTCAGGGGGATAACGTCGGCAAAGCCACGGCAGCTGGCGCGGACTTCGCCGGCAGCGACGATCTGATCGAGAAGATTCAGAAGCAGAACTGGCTCGACTTCGACGTCGCGCTGGCTACCCAGGATCTGATGGGCAAGGTCAGCCGGCTCGGCAAGACGCTCGGTCCCCGTGGCTTGATGCCGACGCCCAAGGCCGGCACCGTCATCACCGGCGATGTTGCCCAGGCAGTCAAGGACTTCAAGGCCGGCAAGGTCGAATTCCGCACGGACAAGGGCGGCAACGTTCACGCCGGCGTCGGCAAAATGAGCTTCGAGGAAGACAAAATCGCTGCCAATGTCATGTCTTTCGTTGAGGCCATCCGCGCTGCCAAGCCCTCCGGCATCAAGGGCAACTACGTGAAATCGATCACGCTTTCCTCGACCATGGGGCCGGGCATCAAGCTGGCCATGTAATCCCCGTCGTTGCTACGCCGCAAGCGGCATTCATGAACCTTGTTTTCATTCGGATTGTCCACATGAGTAAGGTTATCAAGCAAATGCAAATGGACGCCTTGAAGGATTCCTTCAAGGGCGTCCGCGATTTGGTCATGCTAAACGTCGTAGGTCTCGACGCGATTGCCGAGAACAAGATTCGGCTCGACCTCCGCAAGAAGGGCATCCGTCTGCAGATGGTCAAGAACAGTCTGGCCCAGCGGGTGTTCGACGGCATGGGCCTGTCGATCAAGTCGGTCTGGGAAGGTTCGACGACCGTTGCCTGGGGCGCCGCCAGCGTCGCGGAATTGAGCAAGGAAATCGAAGGCGTCGTCAAGAAGCACGACAAGAAGATCAAAGTCAAGACCGCCGTTGCGGACGGTCAGGAAGTGCCGTTCGCCACCGCCCTCAAGATGCCGACTCGGCCGGAGGCGCTGGGCCGCGTCGTCATGCTGGCGATGGCGCCGGCGCGGCGTGTCGCCGGGCAGATCGTCGGTCCGGCCTCGCAGGTGTGCGGCCAGATCAAGGGAATCAAGGACATGAAGAAGGACGAGGCCCCCGCGGCGGAAACGCCCGCCGCTCCGCCCCCCGCGTGATTGTTGTGGCGGCAAGACTCCGATCTTGCCGATGCGGGGGCCACGGCAA
>JACQFG010000418.1 GCA_016200155.1 Planctomycetota bacterium
GCCCGCGTTGGTGATTTTCGTGTAATAATACAACTCCAGGTGTTCGAGATTGGTCATCTCGCTCAGGTAGGCGAGGCCTGCGTCGCCGATCTTGGTGGCGCCGAGATCAAGGTGCCGCAACTGCTTGAGCTTGCCGACATGTTCCAAGCCGGCGTCAGTGATTTTGCCGCAGCCGTGGAGCGATAGTTCTTCGATCATTGGTACTTGCGCCAAGTTCACGAGCCCTTTATCGGTCATGAGTTTCACCAGAGTCAATTTTCGCAGCTTCGTCACGAAATGGAGATGTTCGAGGGCCTCATCCGTCATTTTCTGACCCAACTGCAGCTCGGTCACGTCGGGAAACCATTTCAGATGCTGCAGGGCGTCGTCGGTTGCTTTCCAATTCGAGAAAAATGAAACCGTGGTTACGATGTTGCCGGTCTTTTCTACGACATCCCGGTAGGAATTGTCGTTGAGCGAATTTAGATAGGCAATCGCTTTGTCAGTGTCGGTCTTGGGGATTGGCTCAACCTCCGCTAGGGCGGAAAGCCCAATCGGCAGACTGGGAATGTCGGACCGCAATGGCTTGCGTTGCGCCATCTGCTCGTGAGTGCCCGCGCCGCGATACATAGCCTCCGGCAATTCGCAGTGGACATTGCGCTTGCAGTTCTCGCACCAATTTTCCCCTTCGTCGTCGAACGGATTGAACGGAATGTTTTGGTGGGTATAGAACCCCGCAGCCACGTTGCGTTCGATCTCCACCAACATGTCGAAGTGGTCACGACCGTTGCCGGTGATTTCGGCGCGGGATTTGAATCGGCGATAGAAATCAGGTTGCCCAGCCCAGTAGATCAGCATGGCTGTGCCAAGATCGCATTGCTGGCGAATGATCTCGCGCAACTTGTCGAAACCGTAATCCCAGTTGAAGTGCTTGGCGGTGCGATGCGCGCGGGCGCGCCAGGCTCCGGTCGTGTCTTTGCTGGGGGCCGGCATCGCGCCTCCTGTCTTACGCCACCAACTCCCGCATCGGCTGGGCGTGCTCCTCCACGAGGTACTGTGGCCGGCCGTTGAGGTCGGTGATCGTGGCGTGGTTGACGTCGATGCCGAGGTTGCGGTACAGCGTGGCGTAGAGTTCGCCGAAGGTGACGGGGCGCGAAACGGCGTCGCCGGCGATGCGGTCGGTGGCGCCGATGACCTGGCCGGTGCGCATGGCGCCGCCGGCGAGCAGGGCGCAGTTGACCTGCGGCCAATGGTCGCGGCCGACCTGGGCGCTGATTCTCGGCGTGCGGCCGAACTCGCCCATGATGATGACGGTGCAGTCGTCGGCCAGGCCGCGCACGTGGAGATCCTCGACGAGGGCGCTGACGCAGTTGTCGAAGATCGGGAAGTCTTCCTGTTCGCGCAGGAAGATGGAGTTGTTGGCCCGGCCCTCGGCGTTGAGGCCGCCGTGCCAGTCCCATTTGCTGTAGTTGAGGGTGACGACGCGAGCGCCGGCCTCGACGAGACGCCGGGCCATCAGCATGCTCTGCGGGACGCGCGGGGCGCCGTTGCCGTCCATCATGATTGTCGGGTTGCCGGTGCCGTAGCGAGCGACGATGCGCGGATCTTCGCGCGACAGGTCGAGCGCCTCGGCAAGGCGCGACGAGGTCAACAGGCCGAACGCTTGCTCCGTGAAGTGGTCCATGCCGGTGACGGCGCCGCTGACGTCGAGATCGCGGCGCATGGTGTCGAAGCTTTGCAGCAGGGTGCGGCGGTCGGCGAGGCGGTTGACGTTGATGCCGTGCAGGGTCATGTCGTTGCGCGAGGGGCCCATCGGCCGAAACGGGGCATAGGAGGTGCCGAGAAAGCCGGGGCCGGGCTCGTTGTAGGGCCCGTGCGTCGTGGTGTAGCAGAGGCTGATGTACGGCGGCGTCGCGCGATCGACGGGGCCTTGCAGCTTGGCGACGGTGGACCCGAACTGCGGCCAACCGCCGCTGGGCGTCGGCCGGCGCGGATGATGCCCGTTGAACACCTGGATCGCGTCATGGTCGGCCTGATTGCCGACAAGCGAGCGAACGACGACGAGCTTGTCCATCATCGACGCAAGTTTCGGAAACGCCTCGCCGATCTGCGCCCCGTTGACATTGGTCGCGATCGGCCGCCACGGCCCGGCGATCTCTTGCGGCGCGTTCGGCTTCAGATCGAACATATCCTGATGCGGCGGCCCGCCCACAAGGTAGATCAGGATCACCGACTTGGTCGACGAGCGAATGCCGGCCGCGTCCTCGGCTTTCAGCAGCTGCGGCAATGCCAGCCCCGCCATGCCCAGGCCGCCGATCTTGAGGAAACTGCGTCGCGGCAAACGATGGGGAGTGATCGACATTGACTTCTCCAGGTTGGCGGGAGATTCGTGGCGGGGGTAGCGGTATTATAGTATCGTAATCCCGTCGCAGATGAAAGCACATTTTTCTGTTGACTGCAGGTGAGTTGGGCTGAGAAGATTTCGGAAGGAGACCTTCACATGAAACAAACCGTTAGAATTGTTGTGTGGGAAGAGGACGGGGCCTGGCTCGGCTATCACGAAGACTACCCCGATTATTGGACCCAGGGAAAGACCAAAGCCGAACTCAAGAAGAACCTCAAGGAGTTGTATCTCGACATCACCAGCGGTGAAATTCCGGGCATCCGCAAAGTCGAGGAATTGGTCATCTCGTGAAGCGCGTCCACCTCATCAAGATCATCAATGGAACTGACTTTCTGCGATTCCGCGCAGAAGCAAAGCATTATCGCCGAAGTCCACGCCAATGCAATGGGCCTAATTCCTCTCCGCGATATCGCGCATGCTCACCAGCTTCAACCGGCCGAACGGATTGTGCATGGGGCTGCCCTTGAACTTCTCATCGCTCTGCTGCGTGAAGGCTTGAAAGCGCGGGCCGTCGAGGTCGGCGATCACGTGGCCGTCGTCGACGGGCTTGTCGCCGCGGGCCAGGTAGCGGATGACCTCGACGATGTCGAAACCGCCGTCCTCGACGTCGCCGCGCTTCATCACGACGTCGCGCAGTCCGAGCACGTGCATGCCCATGGTCCAGACTTCCGCTTTGCCGCGGACGATGGCGACGAAGGCGAAGCTGAGAGCGTCCGGGCTGCCGTCCTCGGTCATCTCCTGCCAAAGTTGGCCGCCGTGGGCGAGCGTGCTGTTATCGATGAACACGCCCGCGCCGCCGGCCTGCACCATGACCGCCGCGGCTTGCATCATCGTCCGGGCCGCATCCATCGACCCGCCGGGCCCGCTCAGAAAGACGTTCACCTTGTACGCATCGACCGTCGCCAGCTCGGCATCGCTCGGTGGCTGTCGGCAGGAAGAGCGAAAGATCTGGGCAAACTGGCCATCGGCCCCTGCCGCCCCGAAGCCGATCTCTGTCTTGTCCGGCAAGACGAGCGTGTCGGGGGTCAAGCGACAGCCGGCCGGCAGACGCTCGACCAGCTCGCGCGGATGCGACCACGTGCCCGGAATGCGAAGTGCGATGGTTACCGCATCGGCTGGCTCATTCATTTGTAAAACCTCCCGTCTTCGTCGCCGGCAATCTTCGCGAAATGGTGTACCGTCTTGACTGTAGAGAGTATGATACGATCTTGGGGAACGATGGAGGAACTCCAATCATGCGTGCTTTCAACGTGACACGAATCGTGGCGATCGTTGCTGCAACGCTGCTGCTGCCGGTCCTGGCGTTCGGCCAGGAATCGCTGGCGATCAAGGCGCCGTTTCCGAACGGACTGTTCCTGGTCCGGGCGAAGATCAACGACGTGACGACCGCCGGCAAGGCGACGCTCACGATCGAGCACGTCTATGCGGGGCCCGACAATCTCAAGGGACGAAAATTCGAGGCATCGACGTCCACGCCCCGCATCGGCAGCAGTATCGGGCCGGAGCCGGGCCGCTATATCTGGCACCTTCAGAAACACGCCGAGGGGCTCTGGTGGCTGAAGAAGGCGCCGCATCCCGGCCTGAACATCGGTCCCGACGGCAAAGTCCGTCCATTCACGCATGACCCCGAAAAGCTCGAACCGGTCCTCGATCAGCACACGCTCAAAATTTACCGCATCGAGGCGTTCCCGTATCAGCGCGATCGATTCGTCGGCGACTACGAAGAAGGCCTGAAATGGGCCGAGGCCGTCGAGGACGTTTACCGCGCCCCATCGGACGAAGCGCGCGGCATCAAGATCGAACGGCTGACGGCCCGCGCCCGGCCGCCGATCGCCGACTGGGCGACGGCAGTGCTCGTGGCCCAGTATTCCCACCTGCTCCCCGCCTGGCCCAACGGCGTGAAATTCGAAACGACCGACGAAGCCAAGAATCTGCGGCCCCGCGCCGACAATAAAAAGCTGTCTCCCGATGCACGCATCACGCTCGACCGGATGCTGGCACAACTATTTCCGCACGATTGGTCGAAAGCGGCCGATCGCGAAGGGTTGCTGAGCCGATGCTTCACGACGGACAACCGGGACGACATCGACGCGGCGTGCAATCACCTGCTCGATTCGCTTGCGGCGCGGGAACTGGACTTCGAAGTGTACGCCAAGGTGCTCGATCCCGTGTTGGCGACGGGGGCCAAATTGCCGGCCGTCAGCCAATGGTCGCTCGGGCGCAGCTTGCGCGAACCGCGTTGGGAGACCGAGCACACGGGCTATCTCGACCTGATGGGACGGGCGCGCGGGACTGCTCCCGTTCTCGATTCGCACGCCCGTGCCAAATTGGTCGCTCAGCATTTCGCCTGGCTGAAGAAGCATCTCAAAGACGCCAAGTCGCCGATCCTGCGCGTTCATGCGGCCGCGGGCTTCAAGGCGATCAGCCCGATCAGTGACGATGACGCTGCCGAGCTGCGCAAGCTCTGCGGCAAGGACGCGATCGCGAAGCGGGAACTCGATTACGCTCTCGACGTTCGCATCTGGCGCGAGGACGACGGCGCCGCTCGACGGGCCGCCCACTTCCTCGGCGAGGGAATGCGCCATCCCAACGGCCCTTACCACATCGGCTACCCGTTCTACACCGGCGGCATCCCGCTCGCGCGCGGCAAGAAGGTCGAATTGCCGATGATCAAGGACCTCGCTGAAATGCGCCGCCGGATGAGCACCGCGTTCCCCGGCGGCATCACCGATCAGGTCACGCGCTGCAAGCTCTGGGACCTGCGCGCCGCTCTGACACCCGATCCGCAGCTCAAGCTCCTCGCCGAACAGGTGACGAACGACAAGTCGCTGCTCTACGTCGTCCACCTCCACCAGCCGCACCGGACCGACGACCTGGCCTTGCTGGTCCGAGTCGAGCGTGGCACCGGCAGCGTTGTCGGCCTGCTCGGCGCGATGGGAACGTATCGCAGCGTCACAGAGCACGAAAAGCAGCTTCGGCAAACCGCCGCCGACTTCGTCAAGGCCTACAACCGCAAAGCGAAGGACGAACTCGACCCGCTGCTCGGCCCCGCGTGGTGCCACGGCGGCTATCACTTCTACAAGATGGCCGACGGCTCGAAGCCGACCTATCCGCCCGAAATCGATATCGGTCCCTACGGCAAACCCTCTCGACCGTGGACCGGCGGCGCGACGACGCGCGGCTTGGCAGCAACCTTGCCCACCGAGATCACCAGCGTGGTCCGCTATGAAGATCAACGCCGCGTCCTGATCGCCGACCCGAAGGGCTTGCTGGCACTCGATAAACACATGGGCCAGGCCGGTTACGTGGCCGTGCTCGGAGCGCGGCCCGATAGCTCGACGACGCTGCTGCTGACGATCGAGAAGGGCCGCACCAAGGTCGTCGGCACCCTGAGCGGCCTGTGCGGCTTGCCCGGAAAGGACTGAGACGTCGCGTGGGAATTTCCATCATCCCCTGAGGAAGGGAATTCCATGTGGGAATTCCCCTCCTCGTTGCAACCGATTGGCTTGCTTGACGTTGCGGCAAAGAACTGAAGGAAATGCCAACTCGAAGGGGTGTCAGGCGGACGCCATCAGGCTGGGAAACCCTACTCCCAGGCCCGGGCCTCTGCCCACTACACTACCCACTACCTACTACCGAGCACTGCAACGGACTTTGCATTCGGCCTCGGTTCGTGGTGCAATGGAGTAGACGCCGAGTTCCGCGTTCGAAAACGATTCGTGGCATGCCATTCCAATGGTGTGGGACGGGTGAGTCGCACAATTGGAGTGGCATGCCACGAGGCCTCAGTCCACGGCGGGCCTGGGACCTGCTGCGGCTTTCTACCGTCGATAAGGGAGGATGCGAACCATGCACACCAACATCGGGACCCGTGCGGCACTCCTGTTGCTTCTCATCAGCGGATTTAGCCTCTTGGCATGCATGCCGAGAGGCGGTCCGGCCGGGAGAGGCCTGGAAAACGTCCAGGCGAAGCAGGAAGAGCCGATCGGGAAACCGGGAAAGCGCGCGACGGATTCCTTCGGCGATCCTCTGCCGCCGGGCGCGGCGGCGCGCCTGGGGACCGTGCGCTTTCGGCATGGCAATGGCGTCTCTCTCATCGCATTCTCCGCGGACGGCAAGAAGATCGCCATCGGCGGCGGCGATGCCGTGGACAATGCGATTCGCATGATCGAGACAAGCACCGGCAAGGAAATCCGAACATTCGAACTCAGGCCCGAGGAAAGGCTCTGGAACATTGCCCTTTCCCCCGACGGCAACACCCTCGTCATTGGCGCATTCAGTTCCAGCAAGCCCGAAGGTGGTTTTGTCGTTTGGGACACGACGACCAGCAAAAAGCTCGCACGCATTGAAAAAGGCAAGCAGCCGTCGGACGTCGTCGTGTTCAGTCCGAACGGCAAAGTCTTTGTCACGCAGGATTACCTGAGGATTGGCAACACGAATAATTTCGACACGCGCATGCACGTCTGGGACGCTTCGACCGGCAAGCTGCTGCATGAATTCAAAGACCTCGAAGGCAAGGTGAGCCGGCCTGTTTTTTCACCGGACGGCAAACGGTTGGCCATTTCCATTTCGACGCATGACAAACCGGGTGAACCAACGACGGGATTCTTCTACGACACCGCGACCTGGCGCCTCGTGCAGCCCATGGCGGCAAGACCGCTGCTCAAGGAGTGGCACGCCTGCCGTCGGTACGACCGAGAATTCCTCGCCTATAGCCCGGACGGCAAACTGCTGGTTGGCGGCGACTGGTTCAATCATGTCGATTTCATGAACGCGCAAACCGGCGAGCTTATCGAGCGGCAAAGATTGTTCGGCGGCTGGGACGCCGTACCCGTTCGCTCCTTGAGTTTCTCTCACGATGGAAAGATGCTCGCCGTCGTTACCGAGAATGGCATCGTGAAGATCTGGGAGAACAATGCCAAGGGAAAGGTGTTGTACAACCTCGACGGATCGCATTACGCGGCCGTTTTCGCGCCGGCAGAACCTCTGCTGGCCACCGGCGGTGGCTGGTCGGAACGGTTTGGGTCCATTCCGGGCAGGAATTATCCGACTCTGCGTTTTTGGAACCCGAGCACGGGCAAAGAAATCTTCAAAGGCGATTCCCCGGCCGCGACGGTGCAATTGACCCATTGGCTCGACGGCGGCAAATTGCTGGCCGTTTCACCCCTTGAGAATTGCTATCGCCTGTGGGACTGCAGCAAGAGTAAGGAGCTGGCCAAAATGCCTTTGGGAGAGAAGGAAAAATGGGTGGCCTGGTCCTCAGTCTCAGCGAACGGAAAACTCCTGGCCGTCAGCCAATACAGCGGCCAGGGGAACGACGAAACAATTTACCTCTTCGACCTGGCTGCCGGCAAAGTGATCCATCGCCTTGAGTCCAAGATGGTGAGGCTCCCCGTCGGCTTCACGGCCGATGGTCGGTTTCTTCTGGCTGGCGTGGATTCCAATCTGGTCACGATCTGGGATACAGCGGACGGCAAAATTGCGCGCCGCCTCGACCTGGACAAGGAGTTGGGCGGGGGCCCCGACCTGCAAAGGCTAAAGGGGCGGGGCTATGCCAGGCTCGCCGCGATTTCCGGCGATGGCAAAAAGCTCGCTCTGGAGGCGAGTGAGTTGCTGGTCGAACCATCCGGTGAGGACCCAGGCGGCGTCCTCTGGCCGACGGGCTATTATCGTTGCGTCATCGACATGACGACCGGCAAAAAGCTATGGGCAACAATACGCGACGACTCCCGGCAGCCCTCAATTGTCAGTGCGTTTCGCTTCTCTCCTGACGGCAAGATCCTGGCCGAACGAGTTGGGCAGACGATCAGCCTCCGAAATAGCGCGAACGGAGACCTTCTGCGCACTCTCAAGTGCGAGAAAGAATGGTGGGAGTGGACCAAGCAGGCTGACGCGCTGGCTTTTACGCCCGACAGCAAGAAGCTCATCGCCGCCGATCTTCACAACAACATCTATGTCTGGGACATCGCCACCGGCAAAGAGCTGCAGAAACTCACCGGCCACCGCGGACGCATATTCTCGGTCAGCGTGTCGTCCGATGCCCGAATGTTCGCGACGTCAAGTGAAGACTCGACCGTTCTGATCTGGCAGCTCGACGGCGGGTGACGAGAACCGGGATCGTGGCCGGGGTCGGTACGCCGACCCCGGCGAACCCGGTTAGGGTGGGCCAATTCACGGGCCATCATGAGCGCTGCAAACCA
>JACQFG010000419.1 GCA_016200155.1 Planctomycetota bacterium
CCGGCACAACCTGCTCGATGGCCTGAAGACGGCGGACCTCGTCATCGGCGCGGTGCTGATCCCCGGCGCGAAGGCCCCGCGCCTGGTGCGGCGCGATGACTTGAAACGCATGCCGAAGCGCTCCGTCATCATCGACGTGGCGATCGACCAGGGCGGCTGCGTCGAGACCGCCCGGCCGACGACGCACAGCAAGCCGACCTACATCGAGGAAGAGGTCGTCCACTATTGCGTGACGAATATGCCCGGCGCCGTTGGCCGAACCAGCACCTATGCGTTGACCAACGTGACCCTGCCCTACATCTTGCAACTCGCCCGGCTCGGCTTCGCACCGGCGCTGAACGCGAACCCGGCATTGCTGCAAGGCGTGAACGTGCACCAGGGCAAGCTGACGAACCCTGCGGTCGCGGAGACGTTCAATTTGCCGTGGGTGAAGTTGTTGTGACCCCCTTGCCGCTTGCGGCGTAGCAAGACCGTGGACGCCGGTTCTGCTACGCCGCAAGCGGCGGAAAACGCCAATGATCAACGTGACTCCGCTTTCGATCAGCGCCCTCACCGCGCAGATCAAATCGCTGCTCGAAGCGAGCTTCCCGTGCGTGTGGGTCGCCGGCGAAATCGGCTCGCTCAGCATCGCAGGGTCGGGGCACGCTTATTTCAATCTGAAGGACACGACCGCCATCCTGCCGTCCGTCATGTGGCGCACGACCGCCCAGCGGCATCGCTACGCCATCAAGGACGGGCTGCACGTCATCGTTCGCGGCAAGATCACCGTCTATCCGCCGCACGGCAAATATCAGCTCACCGTCGAGGAGATGCACCAGGCCGGCGACGGCGCCCAGGATCTGGCCCTGCGCAAGCTCAAAGAAAAGCTGCAAAAGCTCGGCTACTTTGCGCCCGAGCGCAAGAAGCCGCTGCCGACGATGCCGCGCCGGATCGCTCTGGTCACGAGTCCGACCGGGGCAGCGATTCGCGACATGCTGGAGATCATCACGCGCCGCTGGCCCAGCGCCGAACTCTGGGTGTGCGGCGTGCGCGTGCAAGGGGCAGGGGCCGCGGCCGAGATCGCTGCTGCTCTCGATCAGCTCAATGCGTTCGCCGGCATCGACGTCATCTTGCTCGGTCGAGGCGGCGGCAGCAGCGAGGACCTCGCCGCTTTCAACGACGAGACGGTCGCCCACGCCATCTTTGCGTCGAAGATTCCGATCATCTCCGCCGTCGGACACGAGATCGACGTCACCATCGCCGATCTCGTCGCGGACCGGCGTGCTGCGACACCGAGCGAGGCCGCCGAGATCGCGACGCCCGATTGCCTGGAATTGCTGCAATCGCTCAGCGTCCGCCGGCAGCGTTTGCACAGTCTGCTGATGGGCAAATACCAGGCTCACCAGCAGCGCTTGCAAAGCCTGCTCAAGCGCCGCGTCTTCCAGTTTCCGCTCGAACGGCTGCACGAGCAGGAACACCGCGTCGACGACCGTGAAGCCCGGCTGCAAAAGGCGATGCGTGCCAATCTCCAGCGCGAACGCCGACGTCTCGATGCTCTTGCCGCTCATCTCGAATCGCTCAGCCCCTTGAACGTGCTGGCGCGCGGCTATAGCCTGACACGAAGCGTTCCCGACAAAAAGGTGATCCGGTCGATCGAGCAAGTGTCGATTGGCGACACGGTCGAGATCGTCCTTGGCGATGGCCGCGTTCAAGCCGAGGTGACGGCGAAAGAACGCAGCGAGGATTGACGTTGAAACTGTCCGATGATTGTTGAGCGTCCCATGAAAGAACCGAAAACGTTTGAAGATGCGCTGGCCGAACTGGAGAAGATCGTCCACGATCTCGAAGACGGCGAGACGGGGCTGGAGCAGTCGCTATTGCGCTACGAGGAGGGCGTCGGCCTGCTGCGGCGCTGCTACGAACAGTTGCGCAAGGCCGAGCAACGAATTGTCGAACTCACCGGCAAGGACGACGCCGGCAACCCGGTGCTCAAACCGTTCGAACATTCATCGAGCGTGAAAAAGGAATGATGTGGCTGCCAAGGCAAAAGGAAAAAGGGGGAAAAAAAAGTGACCAGCTTCTCACTTTTACCTTTTTCCTTTTACCTTTTTCCTTGGGCACCGAGGTTGCTTCCTTGACCTTCGATCTCAAGACCTATCTGACCGCCAAACAACAGCTCGTCGACCGCCGCCTGGCCGACCTGCTCGCAAAAGAAACGCACGCGCCATCCATACTTCTGGATGCGATGCGCTACAGTCTCCTCGCCCCTGGCAAGCGATTGCGTCCCGCACTTGTCTTCATGGCAGCCCAGGCAGCAGGCGGCGTGGACTCGCAGGCTCTCCCCGGCGCTTGTGCGATCGAGATGATCCACACGTATTCCCTGGTCCACGACGATCTCCCCGCGATGGACGACGACGACCTCCGCCGCGGCATGCCGACCTGTCACAAGAAATACGGTGAAGCTCTCGCGATCCTGGCCGGCGACGCCCTGTTGACGCTGGCATTTCAGATGGTCGCGGAGCATTGCTCGCCGAAATCCGCCGCTGCCAGCTGCCGGGCGCTTGCTCAAGGTTCGGGTCTCGCCGGCATGGTCGGCGGCCAGGTCGAGGATCTCGCCTGGGAAAGCGCCAACGAGGCGACCGGCCGGGCCAAGAAGGACCCGCTGTTCCCACGCAGCGATGGGCCGCGCACGCTCGAAACGCTGGAGCACATCCATCTGCACAAGACCGGCGCCCTGTTCCGCACGTGCATGAAGCTCGGCGTTCTCGCGGCTCAGGACGATCCCGATCGCGGCCTGCTCGATCGGCTCGACCTCTACGCGCGCTGCTTCGGCCTGGCTTTTCAGATCACCGACGACCTGATCGATGTCGAAGGCAACGCCGCCGACACCGGCAAGAACGTCAACAAGGACGCTGCCCGCGGCAAGCTGACGTATCCGATCCTGCTCGGCGTCGCCGAGAGCCGCAAGCGTGCGCGCGACCTCGCCCAGCAAGGTCTCGACGCCATTCAGCCCATCGGCGCGGCCGTGGAGCCGCTGGTCAAGCTGATGGATTACGTGTTGAAGCGCGATCGCTGAAAGTGTTCGTTTAGCGCCCGCAGTATCCCTCGCGGCGGCGACTTCCCGCAACCAGGGGCCACGCGGGCGCTAAACGCGGACAAGTCTGTTGTTTTTGCTAAAATTGAACGGATATAGTAATAGAGTGAAATGCCGAGTTCAGGACGATTCGGATGCCACCCGTGCGGAGCACGGGCATCATGGGACGAATCATTGCAACAAGAAAGGGAAGCAACGATGACCAAGCTGCTGCCGACCATCACGGGCCCCGCGGACCTGCAAAAACTCACCGACACGGAACTCACCCAGCTCGCCCAGGAGATGCGCGACGAACTTGTGCGCGTGCTCAGCATTCGGCCGGCTCACTTTGCCAGCAATCTCGGCGTCATCGAGCTGTGCCTGGCCTTGCACCTGACATTCGATTTCACGAAGGATCGGCTCATCTGGGACACCGGCCATCAGATCTATCCGCACAAGCTCGTCACCGGGCGATTTCCAAGGTTTGGCAGCATTCGCACCAAGGGCGGCCTGATGGGCTATCCGAATCCCCAGGAAAGCGAATACGACCTGTTCATGACCGGCCATGCCGGCGTCGCCACGTCCGCGGCCCTGGGCCTGAAGCTCGGCGACGAGATGATGGGCCGATCCGATCGCCATAGCGTTGCCGTCGTCGGCGATGGCGCGCTCCCCTCCGGCATCGTCTTCGAGGCGCTCAACAATGCCGGCCATCTGAAGCGCAAGCTGCTCGTCGTACTCAACGACAACCAGATGTCGATCTGCCCGCGCGTCGGCGCGCTGGCCAGCACGCTCGATCGCGCCCGGCTCACCAACTTCTATCAGGACTCCAAGAAGCAGGTTCGCAACCTGCTCTCGCAGCTGCCGCTCCTGGGCGGCATGGCAACGAACGCCTTCGATCACGTCCGCGACGCCGCCAAGGCGCTGCTCACCGGCGGGATGCTGTTCGAGGAACTCGGCTTCCACTACGTCGGCCCGATCGACGGGCACGACCTGCCGACGCTGCGCCACTGGATCAATCACGTCAAGGATCATCCCGGCCCGGTTCTCTTGCATGTGATTACGGTGAAGGGCAAGGGAGTCCCGCAGGCGAGCGACGACCCTGTGACGTATCACACGCCGCCGGTGTTTGAGCAGGTCGATCCGGACGGCACGATCGTGTCGCTGAAGAAGGGCGGCGGCAAGGCGTACACCGACACGGTCAGCACGACGATCCACGAGCTGATGAATGAGGACCCGCGCGTCTCGGTCATCACGGCCGCCATGTGCCAGGGCAACAAGCTCGAAAAGGTGCGGGCCGACTTCCCGACGCGATTCTTCGACGTCGGCATCTGCGAGGCCCACGCGGTCGCCTTCGCCGCCGGCATCGCGAAAGCCGGGGCTCGGCCGATCTGCGACATCTACTCGACGTTTCTGCAGCGCTCGTTCGACCAGATCTTCCAAGAGGTCGCGCTGCAGAACTTGCCGGTCGTCTTCACGCTCGATCGCTCCGGCCTCACGG
>JACQFG010000420.1 GCA_016200155.1 Planctomycetota bacterium
CGCACCATCAACAGCGAGCTGGAGGCGCTCACGCATGTCGTTTCGCACGACTTGAAGGCGCCGCTGCGGCCGCTGCAAGCTTACAGCCACATCCTCGCGGAGGAGCATGGCGCCGCGCTGGGGCCCGACGGGTTCCAGTATATCAATCACCTGATCCGGGCCAGTCAGCGGCTCGGCGCTTTGATCGACGAGCTGTTGAACCTGAGCCAGGCGGGGCGCATCACGCATGCCCCCAAGGCGTTCAACCTGATCGAGATCGTGGCGACCGTTCGGCAGGACCTCGTCGGCCTGATCCAGCGCAAGGAGGCGATCGTCCTGACCGAGGGCTCGCTTCCCGACATCGCCGGCGACCCGGTGCGCATCACGCAACTGCTCACCAACCTCGTCGCCAACGGGTTGAAGTACAACCAGAACCCGTCGCCCAAGGTCGTCATCGGCGCCATGCCGTGCCCGGATGAGCTGGCCCGCGTCACCGTCTTCGTGCGCGACAACGGCATCGGCATCGACGCGGCCTTTCACTCGCAGATCTTCGGCATCTTCCGCCGGCTGCACCAGGCCGACGAGTTCGAGGGGACCGGCGCCGGACTCGCCATCTGCAAGAAGATCGTCGAAGGCCACGGCGGCCGCATCTGGGTCGAATCGCAGCCGGGGCAGGGAGCGACTTTCTACTTCACGTTGCCGCGCGTTCCCATCGTCAAGCCCGCCGGCGCCGGCCCGAAGGCCTCGCCCTCCTCGCGGCAACGCAAGACGGCCATCCACTCCGACAGCCCCAACGGCAAGACGCCGCCCCACATCGTCCTCGTCGAGGACCAGGCCGACGTCGGCATGATCATCCAGAAGCTCGGCAAACGCGACGGCCTCGCCATCACCTGGTTCCCCACAGCCGAGGAAGCCTGGGACTACCTGCGCAGCAATCGCGCCGACCTGTTGCTCTTCGACGTCAACCTGCCCGGCATGGATGGCGTCGAGCTGTGCCGGCGCATCCGCGTGCTCGATCATCTAAAGGATACGCCGGTTGCGATGTTCACGCCGGACCAGGAAGCGGACAAGCTCGACACCCTGCGCGCTGCCGGCGCCGACTATTTCCTGACGAAGGACTTGCTGTGCGAACCCGCGCAATGGCAGCAGCGCATCAAGGAATTGCTCGAACAAATCAGCCAGCCATCGCCGTAAAATCTAAGATGAATAGGGCCCGGGTTGAGTGGGCCGCATTCGCAGGCACTGCATCTTCTTTGAATGGATGCCTCACATGATCAGCAAGAAAATCATTGCAGCAATGGTCGTGCTCATGGTCGCCATGGGGATTGCGATTTACTTTGTGCAAGAATATCGCCCCTTTGACGCCGTGAGTCGATTGGGTTACAACCGCGTCGAATTGGGTATGTCATTGGAAGACGCAGAGAAAGCAATCGGTTGCCCGCCGGGTAATCATGGGTATCGCCGTAAGGTCAAAGGGGGATCGACGTCCAATTACTTGGAGTGCGTGGAAAGCGCCGGCGCGCGAGCCAAGGAAGACATGGGCCCACAAATCACTTTGAAATACTGGGCTGGCAGTCACTTTTGGATCGAAATTCTGTTCGACGAAAACAACAAGGTTATCGGCAAAGCCCTAAATATACCACGTCCATGAGGTTGGCTCAGTTGTTGTCCTGAAGCTAATAGCGAATTGACGCTTACTCGCCGCCGCCTGTCGACTTTTTCTTCGCCCGCAGTTCCTCCAGCCGTTTCTTGATCACCGCCTCGTAGCCGCGTTCGACCGGCTCGTAATAGCGGCGGTCCTCCGGCAAGTACGCCTGATCGACCCAGCCGCCTTCGAAATCGTGGCTGTACTGATATTCCTCGCCGTGGCCGAACTCCTTCGCGCCTTGATAGTGGGAATCACGCAGATGCGTTGGCACTGCGAGCGTGCGGCCGTTCTTGACGTCGGCGCGGGCCTTGCCGATCGCAAGGGTGGTGGCGTTCGACTTCGGCGCCGTGGCGATGTAGGCGACGGCCTGGGCGAGGGCGAGCTGGCATTCGGGCAGGCCGACGAACTCGGTCGCTTGCAGCGCCGCCGCCGCGACGACGAGGGCCTGCGGGTCGGCGTTGCCCACGTCCTCCGACGCGCAGACGACGACGCGCCGGGCGATGAAGCGCGGGTCCTCGCCGGCTTCGAGCATCCGCGCCAGCCAGTAGATCGCTGCGTCCGGATCGCTGCCGCGCATACTCTTGATAAATGCGCTGGCCACATCGTAGTGAGCGTCGCCGGTCGGATCGAAGTCCATCACCTTGCGCTGGATCGAATCCTTCGCAACGTCGAGCGTGAAACGAATCGCCCGTGGTGCGGGCGGCTCGCCAGCACTGCGTTCGCCCTGTCGTTCCCGAGCAGGCGAGCCGCCTGCACCACGAGGCGAGCCGGTCGTCTCCATCGACAGCACGCCGACTTCCAGAGCGCTGAGCGCCCGCCGCGCATCGCCGTCGCAAATCTCCGCGAGAAAGTCGAGCGCCGTATCGTCCGCTTGAATATTCCGGTTGCCGAGCCCGCGTTCCTTGTCCGCGATCGCGCGCACCAGCAGCGTCTTGATCTCGTCCTTCGTCAACGGCACAAACGTGAAGATCTGGCTGCGCGACAACAGCGGCGAGTTGATCGCGAAGAACGGGTTCTGCGTCGTCGCCCCGATCAGGATGATTCGCCCTTCCTCGACGTCCGGCAACAGCACGTCCTGCTGCGACCGATTGAAGCGATGCAGCTCATCGACGAACAGAATCGTCCGCCGCCCCGCATCGGCCAGTTCCGCCCGCGCCTCCTCCAGCAGCTCGCGCACCTCTTTGATGCCGACCGCGACTGCATTGGCCTGGCGAAAGACGCACTGCGTATGGTTCGCGATGACATGAGCCAGCGCCGTCTTCCCCGACCCCGGCGGCCCATAAAAGATCACCGACTGCAACCGATCCGCTTGCAGCAACCGGCGCAGCAGCTTCCCCTCGCCGAGAAAGTGCTCCTGCCCGACGATCTCCTCGAGCGAGCGCGGCCTCATCCGTGCGGCGAGCGGCTGGGCCTTCTTGAGGTTCGCTTCATGTGCCTGGCGGAAGAGGTCGATGGTGATGGCTCCGTGCGGGGCGGGGATTGGGCTCCATCTCCATTCTAACAAAAACGGCGAGCCGAGCCGCGTAAGCGTCCGGTTGAAGATTGTCATCGTCAACCGGACGCTTACGCGGCTCGGCTCGCCGTCGCTCAATTCTTCTTGCTTGCTACTTCTTGTCCCCCAGCAATTTTTCCAGCAGCTTCTCGAGCTGTGGACCGCGGGCGCGGAACGACACGACGTTGCCGGCCTGATCGACGAGCACCGGATGCGGGATCGCGGCGACCTTGTAGCGATTGGCGAGCTTGCGGCTGTCCTCGATGTTGATGCACGGCCAAGGCAGGCCGCGCTTGTCGATGAAGTTGGTGAGCTTTTCGTCGTCGCCGGGGCGGTCGAGGCTGATGCCGATGATCTCGAAACCCTTGCTGTGATACTTGGCGTAGGCGCTTTGCATGTTGGGCAGCTCGGCAATGCAAGGGCCGCACCAGGTCGCCCAGTAGTCGACGAGAACGACCTTGCCCTTGAGGTTCTTGAGGTCGAATTCCTTGCCGGTAGTCAGCTTGCCGGTGATGTCGATCGGCTTGCCCAGCAGATCGACGTACCGCAAGGACGTCTCGAAGCGTTTCGCCTGGGCCACCACGGCCTTGTTGGAGGCGCTGCCGAAGGTCTTAATGTAATCCTTCAGAACGTCGCGGGCGAGAGCGGGATCGACCTCGGCTTCGAGGGCGAATCGAGACGCGAGCTGGAAGTCGGCCGCCGTCAGGTCCTCCCCCTTGTCGTGGAAGCGCTTGCTGAGTTCGCGGACCAGATTGGTGCGCTCGTTGCCGGCCAGCGACCCGAACGTGCTGATGCCGTGCTTGAGATCGGCTTCCTTGAGGGCCGCGGCATCAGTCTCGGGGCTGATCTCGAGCGTGAACTTGCCCGTCATGCCGGCACGAGCGGTGGTGGCGATGACGCGATACAGCCCTGCCTTGGCGGGCTTGAACGCCACCTGCTTGTTGGCGCTATCGAGCTGATTGCCCTCAGTGTCTTCGAGAACGAGGAACGGCCCGAACTTGGCATCGTCGCCGCGCTCGCGCAGTTCGAAGCGATAGGTCTTCCCCTTCTCGAGCTGCACCGCGAACACGCGATAGCGAAATCCCCCGAACAGCGGAGCATCGCCCGTCAACTCGCCGTCCTGCGTCGCCTTGCCGTCGACCAGCTTCACCTCGACCGTGTCGGCCGGGAAGCGTGTGCTGCCGGCTTTCTTCTTGGCTTCGACCTTTTTATCCGCGGACTCAACCGGCGCCGCGGCGCGGCCCAGCAACAGGCCGCAGCCGAGCATCAGGATCGTGGCCCAAACATTGCGTTTCGTCAACATGGTGGCTACCTCAGCGCGGGTGACAGGGGAGAGTATTTTTGCGGGCGACGATATTCTATGAAACAAAACCAGCGAGCCGAGCCGCGTAAGCCGCCGGGTCATGTTGAAGAGTAACCCGACCGCTCACGCGGCTCGGCTCGCCTAAGCTCAATCCTTCTTGCTCGCTCGCGCCTCCTTCTCCGCTTTCAACTTCGCGATCGCGGCCCGGATCTCGGCCTCGTGCGGGATGGGCTTCACCTTGCTCGCATCGAACGGCGGCAACGTCGGCTCCGGCTCGCCCAGCTCCTTCAAGATCGCCTTGCTGCGTTCGAGCTCGTACCAGTGAATGTACGGCGGCCCTTCGCCCCACGCCCAGCGGTAGCCGTTCAGGGCGCAAGTGCGAGCTTGTTCGCGGTCGCCGAGGACGAGCCATGCCTCCGCGGCGTACCGGCGTTTTTCGCCGTGGGCGAGTTCGGCACGGGCGTCGTCGGCACGGTCTAATTTGGCGAGCGCTAGGGCACGCAGGTCGTGGTAGTCGGGGCGAGGCGTTCCCTGGCGATTGACGATCTTCAGTGCGTCGTCGATGGCGTTGAGGGCTGAACCGCGTTGCTCCCGCCTCAACAGCCATTCGCCATGGATTACATGGAACTGGTGCTGCTCGGCGACACTTCGGTATTTCAACGCAAGTTGGTAGCCGCGCTGCCAGTCGGATTCAGTCAGTGTCCCCTGGCAAAACTGACTGAAACA
>JACQFG010000036.1 GCA_016200155.1 Planctomycetota bacterium
CCTTGGGGGAGAGGGGCTGGGGGTGAGGGGGTGAAAAGCTGGAGCAGCCGATCGATCGCGAGCCGCTCGGCGACGTCGACGAACTCGCAGCCGCCGTAATAGCGTTTGCCGGGATAGCCTTCCGCGTATTTGTTGGTGAGAACGGAGCCCTGCGCAGCCATGACGGCGGGGCTGGTGTAGTTCTCCGACGCTATCATTTCCAGGCCGTCCTGCTGACGGCGCGCCTCGTCGGCGATGGTTTGCCAGATTTCCGGATCAGCGGTTTGCAGGATGTTCATGCGGCTATTGTAGATTTCGTGGCGTGCCTGTCCTCGTTTAGCGCCCGCGCAGTCCCGCGGCGCCGCGCGGGCGCTAAACGAAGACCCGTCAAACGTCCACGCCCGCCGCTCGCAGCTTGCCCGCCAGGTCGGCGTTGGGTCGATAGTGAATGCCGTGAAACCCGAGCGCCCGCGCCCCGGCGATGTTGGCGGCCAGGTCATCGACGAACACGCATTGTGCCGCCGGCGCCTCGGCCAATTCGTGACAGCGCTGGAAGAACGCGCGATCCGGTTTGCGCGTGCCGATCTCGTGCGAGAGGACCAGCGAGTCGAAATGACTCAGCACGTCGGCGAACTGCGTGATGAACTGGCGGGAGTGAATCGCGTTCGTGTTGCTGCCGAGCAGGATGCGATAGCGCCCGGCAAGTTTCGGAATCAACTCGCAGACTTCGGGGTTCGGCCAAAAGATGTCGCGGATGGCGTCGTGCAGGAAATAGACATCGCACTTCAGTTGCCAAAGCTGATGCACGTGGTCCAGGAACACCGGCACCGGAACCTGGCCGCGCTCGATCTGATCCTCCAGATCGCCGTCATACACCGATGCGTACATCTCCGCCGGCGAGAACGGCGAATGCGGCCGCACCTTTTCCAGGGTTCGGCCATGATCGAAGAAGCCGACGACGTTGCCGAAATCGAAAATGATGGTTTTCATACGATTGCATCATACGTGAAAATGCACTCCGCAAGCAATCGCAAGACGATGGAGGCCGTCATGCCGTCCGCTTCTTTGCTGCGCTGGCAAGCCGACCGGCTGCCGAGCCTGACTGAATTTGACGCCCAATGCTCCGCATCGGTGGCACTGTCGCCGCCCAATCCGCGCCTGGTGGACGAGAATCTGCGCGGTTACGTCGTGCTTCTGAGCGCTCATTTTCAAGGGTTTTGCCGAGACCTGTGTACCGAGGCAGCGCAGATAATCGCATCGAAGGTGCGTCCAGGCTTGAAAATGGTTGTCCAGACCCAGTTCGCCGCACACCGCAAACTCGACCGCGGCAATCCAACCCTGGAAAACCTGCGTGATGATTTCAGGCGGTTTGGATTCCGCCTTGACGTGGCTGCGGTCGACCCGGCCAACGTGGCGCGTTCGGTCCACCTGTCCACACTCAATGCATGGCGAAATATCGCGGCGCATCAAGGTATGCCAACCTCTGCCGCCGGATCTTTGAGCCTCCCATTGCTGCGCGCGTGGCGAGACTCGTGTGACGGGTTGGCGACTTCACTCGACGGAATAATGTATAATCAATTACGCAGTCTTCTCAAGCGGGCGCCATGGTAGCCGGAGGCTCGAGCGATGGTCCGAAAGCAATCCATACCGCAGTTCAAACTCGGCGACCGGGTACGCATCTTGCATTCAGGCGGTGTTCGCGGGCGTATTGTCGAACTGCGCGGCGCTTTGGGGCCCGCTGGTGCACAGGTTTACCGAGTCCGCATTTGGCCGAAACCGAAGCCCACCTTTGTTGAATTGCTCGAGGAGCAGCTGGAACCTGTCGTCGGCAAGTGATTTTTGCCGACCCTGCCTAGTCTCTGCGCCTTCTCCCATCTCTTCAGCCTCCATTTCAAGGCCGTGTTGATTCGCTCGCCGCTTCCGGTTACCTATGGCGTCAACCTCCGGTCGCTCACGCCATTCAGGAGAACCGCATGAAAATCGTCACCGTCGTCGGCGCTCGGCCGCAGTTCATCAAGGCGGCAGTCGTTTCACGCTGGCTGAGGCAGACGCCCGACTGCAAGGAAATCCTCGTCCATACCGGCCAGCACTACGACGAAAATATGTCCGACGTCTTCTTCCAGGAACTCGAAATTCCCACGCCCGCCTACCACCTCGGCGTCGGCTCGGGCGGCCACGGCGCCCAGACGGGCCGCATGCTCGAAGCCATCGAGGAGGTGCTGCGCGAAACCAAGCCTGACAAGATGCTCATCTATGGCGACACCAACTCGACGCTCGCCGGCGCCCTCGCTGCCGCCAAGCTGCACGTCCCGGTCGCCCATGTCGAAGCCGGCCTGCGCTCGTTCAATCGCAAGATGCCCGAGGAGATCAACCGCGTCGTCTCGGATCACCTGTCGACCTGGCTGTTCGCTCCGACCGAGGCCGCTGTCACGAACCTGCAAAACGAAGGCATCACCGGCGCCAAGGTCGCGCTGGTCGGCGATGTCATGTACGACGCCGCCATTTACTACGGCACGCGCACCCGCGCCGACACGCTCGGGAAGCTCGGCCTGCAATCGAAGCATTACGTGCTGGCGACGATCCATCGGGCCGAGAACACCGACGCCCAGACGCGCCTGCGCGACGTGTTCGGCGGATTGAACGCGATCGCCGACGAGCTGCCGGTCGTGTTGCCGTTGCACCCGCGCACGCGCGCCGCCCTGACGCGCGACAACTTGCTTGAACGCTGCAATCCGAACCTGCGTTTGCTCGATCCGCTGGGTTATCTCGACATGGTCATGCTCGAAAAGCACGCATCGGTCATCGCCACCGATTCGGGCGGCGTGCAGAAGGAAGCATTCTTCCACCGCGTGCCGTGCGTGACCTTGCGCGACGAGACCGAATGGGTCGAGCTGGTCGAGTTGGGCTGGAACCGCCTGGTGCCGCCGACCGACGCCGGCGCGATTCACGCGGGCGTCCTGCAATCGCTGCGCGACACGAAGCAACGCCCGGCGCCGGCCCATCTCTACGGCGGTGGGCAAGCGGCCATACAATAGCCGCATGAGCCTCCTCGTACAGAACCTCGGCAAAACGTATCCCACCCGCAGCGGCGAACTCTCCGTCCTGCACGATGTCAACCTTACCCTTCAATCCGCCGACGCTCTCGCCATCCTCGGCCCGTCCGGCTCCGGCAAGAGCACGCTGCTCTATCTGCTCGGCACGCTCGAACGGCCGACCACCGGAACCTACAGACTCGGCGATCAGGAGCCGTTCCGCCTCGCCGACGCTGAACTCGCGCGTTTCCGCAATCGCTCGATCGGCTTCGTCTTCCAGGACCATCACCTGTTGCCGCAGTGCTCCGTGCTCGAGAACGTGCTGATCCCGACGCTCGCCGCTCCGGGAGAGAACCTCGAAACCCGGGCACGCGAACTGCTCGAGCGCGTCGGCCTGTCGCATCGCCTCGACCATCGCCCGGCGGAGTTGTCCGGCGGCGAACGTCAGCGCGTCGCCGTCGCCCGTGCTCTCATCCACAAGCCGGTCCTGTTGCTCGCCGATGAGCCGACCGGCAACCTCGATCGCAAGACGGCGCAAACCGTCGGCGAACTTTTGTTGGAGATGCATCGCCAGGAAAAAACGATGCTGATCGTCGTCACGCACAGCCCCGACCTCGCCAAGTTGTTGCCGCGCAAGATGGAAATGCTGGACGGCGCTCTCGCCGCTATGGCCTGATTTTCGTGGTGCAGGCGGCTCGCCTGCACATTCGACGCCCGTGCAGGCGAGCCGCCTGCACCACGGACCTTCACCATGACCTTCCTTCACCTCCTCGTCCGCAACCTCCTCTACCACTGGCGCGGCAACCTCGCGGTCTTCCTCGGCATTACGCTCGGCTCCGCGGTCCTCACCGGCGCCCTGCTCGTCGGCGACTCGCTGCGCGGCAGCTTGAAGTCGCTCACCCTCGATCAGATCGGCTGGGTCGACGACGCCTTGCTGCCGGGCCGATACTTTCGGCAACAGCTCGCGTCCGAGGTGTCCGCCGATCGCAAGGCGCCGCTGCTCATGCTGCAAGGCAGCGCCACCAAGAGCGACGAAACCGGCCGCGTCGGCAAGGTCACGCTGCTGGGCATCGATGCATCATTCTGGCCCGAAGGCAGCGATCCCGAAAGCTCGGCGTTCTGGACGTCCGACGAGGACGGCGTTGTGCTCAATCGCACGCTGGCTCGCGCCCTCGATGTCGAGGTCGGCGCCACGATCAAGCTGCACGTGCCCAAGGCGAACAACGTGCCGGCCGAGACGCTGATGGGCGAGCGTCGGGCCGACAGCGTGATCCAGAAGCTGACGGTGAAGGTGCGCCGCATCGTGCCGGATCAGGGGATGGCGCGGTTCTCGCTCAAGCCGACGCCGGAGCCGGTGCGCAACGCCTTCGTGCCGCTGCGCTACCTGCAAAAGCGCATGGACCTGGCGGAGCGCATCAATGCGGTCCTCGTCAAGGACGCCAGGCTGACGCTGCAAGCCGACCTGCACAAGAAGCTGACGCTGGATGACTGGGGCCTGCGCTTTCGCTCGCCGAAAGATCGCGCGGAAGCGTTCTTCCGCTTGCTGCAGGGCAATTCGAGCGAACCGCAGCTCAAGCCGTTTCGCTGGCTGGGCCGACTGCCCGATAGGTTGATCGACAAGGTTCAGCAGGACATCAAGGCGAAGAAAGCGGCGGGTTTGACGAAGGAGCATTTGATCGCGTATTACGAGGAGGCGCGCGATTATTACGTGCTGGAAAGCCGGCGCATGATGCTGGAGCCGCACGTCGTGCAGGCGGTTGAGCGCCTTGCGCCCGAACCGCCGTCGGACAAGGTGCGGCGCTGGCGCTTGACGCCGATCCTGATCTATCTGGCCGACACGATCAGCGACGGCAAGCTCGATGTCCCGTACTCGATCATCGCCAGCGACGACATCAAGGACGCCAAGAACCAATACGTCCTCGCCGACGATCAGATCCTGCTCGCCCGCTGGCAAGGTTCGCCGCTCAACGTCAAGCCGGGCAGCAAGTTGACGGTAACGTACTTTTCGCCGGACGAGAAGAACAATCTCAAGAAGAGGCAAGAGACGTTCAAGGTTGCGGACATCGTGCCGATCGAGGGGGTGCTCGACGATCCGGACCTGGTACCGGAAGTTCCGGGCGTCACCGACAAGCTCGACATCACGAACTGGGAGAACCCGCCGTTCCCGTACGATTCGAGGCGCAACAAGCAGGCGGACATCGAGTTCTCGAAGCGTTATCGCACGACGCCGCGGGCCTACATCAACTTGAAGAAAGCGCAGGAGCTGTGGAAGAACCGCTTCGGCGATTTGACGTCGATCCAGTTTCGGCCCGGGCTGGAGCTGCCCGAGACGTTTCCGAAGGCGCTGCTGGACGAACTCAAGCCGGAGCGAGGGGGCTTCGTGTTTCAGCCGGTGCGCAAGCAAGCAGTCGAGGCGAGTTCCGGGACGACGCCGTTCGGCGTGCTCTTCCTGGCGTTCAGCTTCTTCCTGATCGTGTCGGCGCTGTTGCTCGTGGGGCTTCTCGTTCGGCTCAACATCGATCGCCGCGCCGGCGAGGTGGGCTTGCTGCTGGCGACCGGCTGGGACCATCGCCGGGTGCGCTGGCTGTTGCTCGGCGAAGGGACGCTGCTGGCCCTGGTCGGCGGCGCGGTCGGTCTTGCCGGCGCAATGATCTACGCGCGCCTGATGCTGAAGCTGCTGGCGGCGAACTGGCCCGGCGGCGAGAACCTCAACTTCCTGAGCCTGCACGTCGAGCCGGCGAGCTTCGTCTATGGCTTCGTGGGATCGTTGGTCGTGAGCGTGGCGACACTGTACTGGGCGACGCGCGTGCTGGGCAAGCTGACGCCGCGATCGTTGCTGTCGGGACAGACGACGCAAGCGCCGGGACTAGCCGACAACAGGCTCGGCTGGAGCGTCTGGCTCATTCCTGCGGGCGTGATCGGGGCGCTCGGTCTCGCGATCGCCGGGCCGTTCGTGCCGGCCTCGGAAGCGCAGGCGGGCTGCTTCTTCGGCAGCGGCGCGCTGTTGCTGACGGCGTGTGTGGCCGGCGTGTGGAGCGGGCTCAAGTGGTCGAGCCGGGCCAGCTCGCCGCAACCGACGCTCACCCGACTTGGCATCCGCAACGCCGGGCGCCACGCGGTTCGCAGCGTGCTCACCGTCGGCCTGCTTGCGTCGGCGTCGTTTCTCATCGTTGCCGTCGAATCGTTTCACAAGCAGACCGATCGGCACTTCTACGACAAGACCGGCGGCAGCGGCGGGTTCGCGTTCTATGCCGAGGGAAACGTCCCGGTCTACGAGGACTTGAACGAGATCAAGGTGCGCCGCAATCTGAAGGTCCCGCTCGACACGCCGGAGATGCGCAAGGTCGTCGTATATCCCTGTCGCGTGCAGACCGGCGACGACGCGAGCTGCCTCAACTTGTACAAGCCGCTCAAGCCGCGCGTCATGGGTATCACCGATGCAATGATCGAGCGCGGTGGATTTCACTTCGGTAGCCTGCACGAGCCAACCGACGAGGAAAAGCCAACCGACGAGGAAAGGGCGAACCCGTGGCTGCTGCTTCGCCGCAACGAAAAGGACGTTATCCCGGCCATCATCGACGCAAATACCGCGCAGTGGATCCTGAAGGTCGCCGTCGGCGCGATCGTCGAGGTCAACGACGCCGAGGGGAGGCCGGTCAAGCTGCGCATCGTCGCGCTTCTCGAGGAGAGTATTTTCCAGAGCGAGATCTTGATCTCCGAGAAGAATTTCCTGAAGCTCTATCCGACGCAGACCGGCTCGTCGTTCTTGCTCGTCGATGCCGACGACGCCGACCCGGCCACGCTCAAGGCCATCGAACAACAGCTCGGCAAGAGCCTGGAAGTCTACAACCTCGACGTCGCCACCACGGCCAGCCGGCTCGAAGGTTATCTCGCGGTCGAGAACATGTATCTCTCCACATTCCAGGCACTCGGCGGGCTCGGCCTGATCCTCGGCGCGGTCGGGCTCGCCATCGTGCTCCTGCGCGGCGTCTGGGAACGGCGCGCCGAACTCGCGCTGCTGCAAGCGCTCGGCTTCCGCGCCGGGCAACTGGCGTGGCTGGTGCTCGTCGAGAACGCATTCCTGCTCGTGCTCGGCCTGGCGGCGGGAACGGTGTCGGCACTGCTCGCAGTCGCGCCGCATCTGGTCGGGTCCGGGGCGTCGGTGCTGTGGCTGCGCATCGCCTGGCTGTTGACCGGCGTGCTCGTGGTCGGATTGCTGTCGGCAGCGCTGGCGGTGTGGTCGACGCTGCGCATCTTTGCGTCGGGGCGGCTTATTTCTTGACGGCCGTCGTCATCCCGCTGATCGTCCTGTACTTCGATCTGGCGCAAGGCGAACGCCTCAAATTTACCGATCAAGAAGGCTCGCTGAAGTCCTACGCCTTGACGTTCGCCACCCTCGGCGGCATCGCGGGAGCGGCCGGCGCGCTGTGCATCATCTTTTCGATCAAGTACGGCGGCAGTCCGCTCTACGTCGCGCCGCTGGTCTTTGCCGGGGCCCCGATCGTCAACGCCATCGTCAGCCTGCTCTGGCATCCGCCCAAGGAAGGCGGGGGCCCGGAGGTCATGCCTGGCTGGTTGATGTTCGCCGCCGGCATCCTGCTCGCCGCCGTCGGGGCCGGGCTCGTGCTCTATTCGAAGGGCTACATCGAACGCAAGGCAGCCGCCGTTCGGCAGGAAAAAGCGAAGCTGACGGCACTCGCGGCAATGTCGAATGATCCGCCGCCATCGACTGCGACCCCGCCGTCGACCGACATCAAAACCGTTTAGCCGCAACGCCAACGGCGTGCGCGGGCGTATCCCATGGGACCACGTTCTCGCACGCCGTTGGCGTTGCGGCTAAATTTCACTTCGGCAAATACTCGCTCGGAATCCCGTCGTGGACGTTCGGCTCCAGCCGCAGCGCCGCGGCGAAGTCCGCGCGCGCCAGGTCGCGATTGCCCAGCGTGTGATGGGCTAACCCGCGGTTGCGATACGCCGGCGCGAACTCCGGGGCCAACTCGATCGCCCGGCCGAAATCCTCGGCGGCCTTGGCGTGATCGCCCTTTACGCCGTGGGCACTGCCGCGGTTGTTGTAGAGCTGATAATCCTTGCTCGCCATGCGGATCGCCTCGCTGATGTCGGCGATCGCCTTGTCGCCTTCGCCCATCTGCGTGTACGAGTTGCCGCGATTGCTGTGGGCCAGCACGCTGGTCGGCGTGAGCTTGATCGCCTCGTCGAAATCCTTCACGGCGTCGGCGTATTTCTTCTGGCGATGCCGGGCAAAACCGCGATTGATGTAGGCGTCGGTGTACTTCGCATCGAGCTCGATGGCTTTGGAAAAATCCTCGACGGCCAGGTCATGCATGCCGACGCTGAGGTAGAGCAGACCGCGGTTGAGCGGGATGGTCGCGTCCTTGGCGTCGAGGTTGATCGCCTCGGTCAGATCGGTGATGCCCTGCGAGGTCTTGCCCATGCGCTGCAGCAGCAGGCCGCGGTTGACGAGCGGCGAGGTTTCTTTCGGGTCGAGTTCGACGGCCTTGCTGTAGTCGGCGAGGGCATTGGCGAGGTCGTCCTTCGACATGTAAGCGACGCCGCGATTGAAGTAGGTCTTGGCGTCCTGCTTCACATCGATGGACGCGGTGTAAAAGAGGATCGCCTGATCGTAATCGGCATTGGCGAAGAACGCGTTGCCGCGCTGGCGCAGATCGATCGGATCGTTGAGATTGGGTTCCTCGTTCAGGACCAGGTTGTTATCGCCGGCGGCGGGGTTGCCCAGCGGTTCCCGCACGCCGACCAGCGGCTGGTCGATATCGAGGTCCGCCACGGAATCCGCACAACCCACGACCATTCCCAGCATCAGCGACGGCAGGAGCTTGCGCACGGTTTACCATCCTTGACAAAACGAGGATACTGGAGTCCCTCGTTAGAATCGGCAAAACCGGCATGATTTCTTTGCACAAAAAGTATTGCAATCACTGCGCGACGAGGGCGCGGCGTCGGCGTTCCAGCCAGCCCAGGCACAGGAACAGCCACGCCACGCCGAGCGCCCAGCCGCCGAGCACGTCGCTGAACCAGTGAGCCCGCAAATACATCCGGCTAAATCCGACCCCCAGCACGATGACGATCATGAAGTTGACGGCGACGATCCGCCGCGGCCGATGCCGTTGCGGCAAGATCAAGGCGTAGCCGAGCAGTCCGTAGCCGATCGCGCTGCCCATCGCGTGGCCGCTCGGATAGCTGGCGTTTTTCTCATGAACGACTTCGGCCGGGTTGGGCGGACGTGATCGGCCGAACACCTCCTTGACGCCCTGATTGAGCATCGCCCCGACGACGATGATGCCGAGCCAGGCAAAGGCCAGAGTCCGATGCTTGATCGCTGTCTGCCAGATCGCGCCCATGACGGCGAGCAGCGTCATGGCGGCGATGCCTCCCATGTCGGTCATGAAGATCACGAGGCCCAGCGCCGCGCGATGCTCGGCACTCCAGGCTTGCCAGTAGGTGGCAATGTCCGAATCGAACTCGGGCGCCGGCGTTGCCGAGGGATGCACCAGCCACGTCCAGAAAACGAACAGAATCGCGGCGCCCGCCGACACGCCGAAGAAGAACCTCGGCGGCGGAATCACGTGCACATGCGGCTGCTCGGCGGTGGTCATGGTGCTCATCATACGGACCTCACGCAAAGGCGCAAAGGCGCAAAGAAGAGCGGTGGATACCCTTTGCGGCTTTGCGCCTTTGCGTGAGCTGCGTTTTTCATTAGACTTTTCCCATCGCCCACGATCCTCTCAGGAACATCCCATGCTCCGCCACGTTGCGTTGCTCACCGCGTTTCTGTGCACGACCACCCTCGCTACCGCACAACCGCCGAAGAAGGACCCCGCCGTGGACACGACGTATCTCCGCACCCTGGCGCAGACGCGCAGCTTTCAGCTCGGCCGGCCCGTCAAGCCGTTCATCACGCCCGACGGCAAGGCGGTCCTTTTCCTGCGCTCGGAGGCTCGCAAATCAAAGCTCAGCCTGTTCGAGTTCGACGTCGCCAGCGGCAAGACGCGCGAGTTGCTCACGCCGACGGACCTGCTCAAGGGCGCCGAGGAGAAGCTCTCGCCCGAGGAGAAAGCCGCCCGCGAACGCATGCGCGTCAGCGTCGGCGGGTTCACCAACTTCCAGCTCAACGACGACGGCTCGCTCATCCTGCTCAGCCTGTCGGGCCGGCTGTACACCGTCGAACGGGCGACCAAGAAGGTCAAGGAGCTGCCGACCGGCAAGGGCTTCCTGCTCGATCCCAAGTTCGCGCCCGACGGCAAGAAGATCTCCTACGTCCGCGCTCACGACATCTACGTCCTTGATCTCGCCACCGACAAGGAGACGCGCGTCACCGCCGGCGGCACGGCCCTCGTCGAGCACGGCGTCGCCGAGTTCGTCGCCCAGGAAGAGATGGGCCGCTTCACCGGCTACTGGTGGTCCCCCGACAGCGACCAGATCGTCTACCAAGAAACCGATCACGCCGGCGTTGAAGTCTGGCACGTCGCCGACCCGATGCACCCCGGTGGCACTCCGACGCC
>JACQFG010000052.1 GCA_016200155.1 Planctomycetota bacterium
AATTCGCGCCAGCGGTTGAGTTGCTAACGGCACGGCTCGGTTCATTTTCGACGTCGATTTCCTGGGCGACGTCGCTTGCAACGCCACCACGTCTGGCGCCGGTCCGCCGACGATTTGCTCCGCCATGGCAAAGAAACCGTCCGGCAATCCGCCGGTGTTTAGCGTGTCGCACAGGGACGAAATCCACCGCTGGTGAAAGAAATGAAACGTTCCCGCATCAACCCGCGTCCAGTCGTGAATCGGCATGGTAATTCCTCCGAAGCGCGTTCTTCGCCGGCGTTATTATAGCCGCCGGCGATGGGCCGTGCGAGCGCGTGGGATACTGCGGGCGCTAAACGAAGAAGATCAATCACGCAACGCCCGCCCCGTCAGGTGCAGGAACACGCGCTCCAGGTTCGGCTCCGCGGTTTCCAGGCTCGTCATCTCGACTTGCTCCTCGTGCAGGATCGATACCACCTGCAACAGCGTTTGCTTCACGTCCTGGCATTCGATCTCGACCGCTTGCGCGTTCGGCGTTGCGACCTTGACGTTTGCCAGCGATTGCAGGCGCGACAACGCGGTCGCCGGGATTTCGCGGGCGCTAAACTTCAAGCTGCTGGCCAACCGGCCGAGCAGCGTTTTCACTGCGTCACACGCGATCAATTTGCCGTGATCGATGATGCCGACGCGCGGGCACAGGGCCTGCACCTCCTCCATGTAATGGCTCGTGTAGACGATCGTGATCCCCTGAGTGTTCAGACGGCGGACCTCCTCGAAGATGTGATTGCGCGACTGCGGATCGACGCCCGCGGTCGGCTCGTCGAGCAGTAAGATCTTCGGCTCATGCACCAGCGACGCGCCGAGGTTGAGACGCCGCTTCATGCCGCCGGAGAACGTGCCGGCCCGATGATCGGCGCGATCGGACAGGCCGATCGATGCCAGGATGCGCTCGACGCGTGTCTCCAGTTCTGTCACGGGAATGCTGTAGAGTTGGCCGAAGAAGCGCAAGTTCTCACGGGCGGTCAGCTCGTTGTAGATGGCGAGATCCTGTGGGACAATCCCGATGATGCGACGCAGCTCACGATCGCGGCGATGGAACTCGCGGCCGTCGAGGAAGACCTGCCCCGCGCTCGGATCGAGCAAACCGCAGACGATCGACATGAGCGTGGTTTTGCCTGCGCCGTTTGGGCCGAGAAGTCCGAACATTTCGCCTGTGCCGACGGTGAAGGATACTCCGTCGAGAGCAGGGGTGGCGCCGTAAAGTTTGCCCAGATTGCGTACTTCAAGCATGATGTCGCATTGCAATTGGCGGCAGATTCGTCATGATAAAAAATTAGCCCGCAAAATCCGCATAGAGCCCCCGGCTTGCCGGGGCCGGAGCGTTGACATTCTATGAAGCGCACCCTCCCTGTTCTGTTGCTGTGCCTGGCGTTCACCGCAACCGCGTCGGCTCAGCCCGATGACAAGAAGCAAGACGCCAAGGACAAACTCGACAAGAAGTCCGCCACCGTCAACTGGCAAAAGCTGCTCGCCGACATGCGCAAACATTTCGCCGGCTCGAAGAACGCCGTGCTGGAGCAAACGCGCATCGATCGAGCCGCGTTCGAACTGGACCCCGACGATCCGGATCAGCCGCCGTTCCTGCGCTTCGAGGGTGTTTGCCTCAAGACGGCTCATGACGACGACGCCCGCGTGACGCAGATGAAGGAGACGCTGCGCAAGGAACTGGAATCGTTCCTCCCGAACCTCAAGCCGCGGCCCCGGGTGAAAATCGACAACGTGGAGTTCCTCCCGACCCCGGTGTACGCGCTGCAAAAGGCCGCCGTCAAAGAGTTCAAGGACGACCCATCGTTCAATGTGTTTTTCAACCGCGCGACCTATGCCGCGGACGGCAAGCTGCAATTTGACGTTGTGTGGCTGCGCTCCGACGAATCGATCCAGGCGAAGGTCAAGAAAATCGTGGCAAACGCCACGCTCAATGCCAAGCTGATCCGGATCCCCGGCAAAGAGGAAACCCAGGCCCCCGAGCCGATGCGGCGAAACTTCGATTGGCTCGGCGAGCGCGCAACCCTCCAGAAAAAATTCGCGGACGCAGGTGCATCGCCGCTGGCGCAGGCCCGGATCGACGATGCCAATCTCGATTATTCGGACGACAGCAAAACAGTGCGGTTCAACGTGAGCGGCGTCTGCATGCAGACGGTTCACGATGACGAAGAAAAGTCGAAGGACCTCCTCCGCCAAGAACTGGCGAAAGTCAACGATCGCCTCGGCAAAGTGCTGACGAACGAGCGCGCGCCGAAAGTCGATCCTGACCTCCAGATCGGGGCGATCCGGTTTCTGCGAACGCCGATTTACGCGCTGCAGGCAAGCGCGGTCAAGGCGTTCAAGGCCGATGCGACCTTCAACAACTTCTTCGAACGCGCGACCTACGGCCCCGACGGCGGTCTGCGCCTGCACGTGCTCTGCCTGCGCAACGATAAATCGACCGACACGAAGCTCGCGAAGCTGGCGGCCGACGCCAAGCTGAATCCCGACTTGATGCTGGTCCCCGGCGCCAGCAAAACGCAGTCGCCCAAGATCGTGCGGCGCGACTATGATTGGCTCGGCGCGCGCGCTGCCCTGCAGCAGAAGTTTGCGGACGCAGGGACTTCGGCGCTCACGCAGGCCCGGATCGACGATGCCTATCTCGATTATTCGGACGATTTCAAAACGGTGCGTTTCAATGTGAGCGGCGTTTTCATCCAGACGGTTCATGATGAGGAGGCCAAATCAAAGGACCTCCTCCGCGCTGAACTCATTAACGTTTCGCTGCCCAACGTCAAAGCCGATCTCAAGATCGAGGCGGTCAAGCTGCTCCCGACGCCGATCTACAAGCTGCAGGAAAACGCGGTCCAGGCGTTCAAGGTCGATGCGACGTTCAACAACTTCTTCGAACGCGCGACCTACGGCCCCGACGGCGGCCTGCGGCTGCACGTGCTCTGCCTGCGCTACGACCTATCGACCGACACGAAGCTCGCGAAACTGGCGGCTGACGCCAAACTGAATCCCGACTTGATGCTGATCCCCGGCACGAGCAAGACCCAGACGCCCAAGATCGTGCGGCGCGATTACGACTGGCTCGGCAAGCGCATCGCCCTGCAGAAAACGTTCGCCGGCGGGACCGACCTGTTCTTTGCTCGTACTCGGCTCAACGACGGGTACCTGCACTATGTCAACATGAACAAATCGGTGCAGTTCGACGTCAGCGGCGTGTGCATTCATCCGCCGGGCCTGATCGCGCCGGCCGAGCGCGACAAGCTGTGGAAGAGCAATGTCAGCAATCTGTTTCCGGACGTCAAATACGAGCCCGTTACCATCGGTATCGCCATGATGCCGAACCCGAGCATCGCCTGGCAGAACGATCTGACGACCGATGAGAAAAACGACGGCATCTTTTTCCAGCTCGGCCAGTTCGACCCAGCCGGCAATCTGACGTGGATCGTCAAGCTGCCCGATGATGCACACCAGGCGGCCGCGAAAAAAGTCGTCGCGGAAAAGCCGATTCCTGCGCCGCTCCAGCCGACTGCCGCGAAGGCGCCGGAGTTCCAGACCTGGAAGTGGGCCGACGTCCTGCCGCGCGGGCAAGCGAGGCTTGCGGAAGGCGACTTCCTGCTGCATCGCGCCCGCCTCGATCGCGTCTTCCTGAAGTACGACGATCTGAACCTCGGCGACCCCTACTTGCACATCGACGGCGTCAGCTTGCACCCGATTGAAGTCGTGCCGGCGAATAAACAGCGCACGACTCTCGAAGCGAAACTTGCGAATCTCTTGCCCGTCGTGATGGTACACAAATGGAACAGCAGCCAGATGCGCTTTCTCGTGAGCCCGATCTACGCCCTGCAGACGGAAGTCGTCGGTCGCAACATCGAAGGGATGCTGTTCGCGGACGGTCTTTACGACAAGTTCGGCATGCTGCACCTGTCGGTCGCGGTCGCCTCGGAAGGCCAGCGCGAGACGGTGCTCGACATCGTCAAGACGACGCCGATGCTGCCGGGCGTCATCGGTCCGCGCGATGACAAGACGGCCCCGCGCATCGATTTCAATCCGTTGCCGTGGGACGACATTTTCGAACAGATGCAGATCGCGCTGTCGCGCGACAACGATACGCTGCTGCGCAAGACGCGCGTCGATCGTGGCGTCTTCAGCTTTCCCGCGAGCAAGATCGGCCCCGATCTGACCTTCGCCACGGTCGGCATCTATCCGAAGAATGACGTATACCTGGCCCGCTTGAAGAAGCGCTTCGACGGCTTCGTCGAACTCTACCTGACCGATCGCCTGCAGGCCGGTCCGGTCGCCGCGCTCCCGATCGTGCAGCATGTCGAGGATCCCGCGCCGATCCTGCAGCCGAAAGTCGCCGACGACGCTGCTCTCGACGGCGTTCGGCTCGACGACGCCAGTTTCCATCGCGACGGCAGCCTCGTGTTCCACGGCATGTGGGTCAGCAAGGATCAGCAACGCCGACTCGAAGACCTGATCCGCGACACATTGACGGGTGACCATCCGGCCCTGCGGCGCGGCATCCACTGGGGCTCGATGCAGGATTTCGATTCGCCCGCCCTGTTGCACGAAATGCGCACGTGGGTCTCCGGCCAGGAGACGATCGACGAAGTTTGGCTCGAACGCTTTTATTTCGATGCCGCCGGCCAGGTGCGCATCGCAGGATTTGCGACGCGCGTGCCGGACCGGGACAAGTCGATCGCGAAGCTCAAGGATTACTTGCCGAAGTTTGCCAATCAAAAGCTGCCGGCCATTCAGCCGCCGATCGTGCCAAAGGAGCCGGACAAGAAGGAGCCAGAGAAGAAAGACGAGAAGATTTCCTGTGGCACACCATTCCAATGGTGTGAATGCTCAACCACACCATTGGAATGGCATGCCACAAACGCCCAGCCCGAGGCGAAGGTCGACGACCGGTTCAAGCTCGACCTGTTGCCGAACATCAAGCAATACCTGCGCGACAACATTCCGAAGGTCGTCAAGTGCGACGGCCTGCGCGTCGATCGCTGCTACTACGACCCGCAAGGCGTCTTTCGCATCGAAGGCTTGGCCGACCACGCGAACCACACGCAGGAGCTGAAGACGTTTCTCGACGACGAGCTGGCGCCGTTCGATCGCAAACGCCAGCTCGCCCGGAGCTGGAAGGAAGGCCGGCAGACGGTGATCCCGCTGCGGCCGATGATGATCGCTCTCGACGAGCAGCTCCCGTCGCTGTCGGAGTTCGACGGCGTCACGTTCCGGCGTGCCCATCACGATCCGCAGAACCGCCTGGTGCTGACGGGCTCGGCCATCGGCGAGGCAAGCATCAAGGACATGACGCCGATCCTGAAGCGGCTGCTGGAAACGCATGAGTTTTGGCGCCTGCGCACGACAGAAGGCCTGGTGATCGACATCAGCGACCGCAAGAAGGCCGATCGCGAGTTGGCAAAGAAAAACGTCTATCGAGCGCTGCACCTCTTGCAAGTCAACATCGGCGAGGCGAGCGTGGTGGAGTTGCCCGACACCGAGGCCGGCTGGTGGAGCCACGCCTGGCCGTTCGAGCCAAGGATGCCGCGCCTTCGCCCCACGAACGATGACTATGATCGCGTGATTCAATATTGCGACGCCGCGCTCCTTCACGATCCGGCCAACGTGCTGGCGTGGTACCTGCGCGGCTACGTGCTGCAGACCAAGGGCCGATCCGATCTGTCATTGCGCGATTATCGCCGCATGGCCGCCATCGAGATCGACGATCCGGAAGTGCGGCACAAACGCATCCTCGCGCTGGAGCTGGTGCAGGGCTCGCTGCGTCAGAGCGCGTTCCGCATCGAGCAGGAGGCGATCCTGCAGGTCAGCGAAAGCTGGACGCTGCGCGAGCTGCGCGAACGGCCGGCGGCGCGGAATGCGACGAAGTGATTGGCCTGATTCCCTCGCGAGCGTTCATGTATAATCCTTGAACACGGTGACATCTGCGATTTTGGGAGCCGCAAATGCTGATGTACAAAGCTATGTTCAAGACGATCGACGACGGGGTGCATGCCGAGGTCATAGATTTCCCCGGTGCAATCGGTTTTGGCGCTGATATGGATGAAGCCCGCCGGATGTTGGCCAGCGCGCTCGTAGATATGGCCGAGACATGCCTCCTGCACGGCGAACCGCTGCCAACCCCGGACCCGACCTGCACGGACCCCGACGCGGACTTGGAGGAGCCGATCTTTCTATCGCTTTCGGCCAGCACGCGCGTCACTCAAGTACTGCAAGGAGCGCACCCGTGAAACGCCGGGACCTGCTCAACCACCTCCGCAAATTCGGTTGCCGATTCGTGCGCGAAGGAAGCGACCATTCGATTTGGGAGAACCCGGCCAACGCGCGACGGACCGCCGTGCAACGTCATCGAGAGATCCCCGAATATACGGCAAAGCGAATCTGCAAACAGCTAGCCATTCCTGAGCCTTGATTCGCTGTTTCAATCATCACTATGTTCAGTTCGTCCCATCGTCCCAAATCGGGCGTGTGTGTGTGAATGAACGGGATGAACTCCAATTCCGGCTGCCCATTTGACATGTGCTGGTTTTGAACATTTCCCGCCGCGGCCATAGAATAGCGTCCGTCGCCAGCCAACCCATGGAAATTCCATCATGTCCCTCATCGGCCAACCGCTCGACGCGCTCGATACGCCGCAATTGCTGCTCGATCTCGACGTCATCGACGCCAACCTGAAACGCATGTTTGATGCCGGCAAACAGCGCGGCGTCAATGTCCGCACGCATTTCAAGTCGCTCAAGTGCGGCGGCCTGGCCCAGTACATCAAGGCGCGCGGCGGCCCCACCTTCCTGAGCGCCAAGCTCAACGAAGCCGAGGTGCTCGCCGACGCCGGCATCGACGATATCCTCATCGCCAACCAGATCGTCAGTCCGCTCAAGTTTCAACGGATCGCCAATCTTGCCAAGCGCGTGACCCTTCGATTGTGCGTCGATCAGATGGACAACGTCGACCAGCTCAGCAAGGCGATGCATGCCGCCGGCGCAACGCTCGGCGTCCTGATCGAGATCGACATCGGCATGGCCCGCTGCGGCATTCCGCCGGGAGAAGCCGCCATCCCGATGGCCCAGCGCATCCACAAGAGCCCCGGCCTGCGCTTCGATGGGCTCCAAGGCTACGACGGCCATCTGCAACTGATCGCGGACGCCAGCGAACGCAAGGCGAAATGCGTGCAAGGCCTGGAGCAACTGGTCGGCACGCGGCGCTTCATCGAGAAGGCGGGCGTTCCGGTCCCGATCGTCACCGGCGCGGGCACCGGCACGTGGGAGTTCGTCGCCGGCTTTCCGGGCGTCACCGAGATTCAGCCCGGCTCGTTCATCCTCATGGATTGCATCTACAACGCCGTCCGTCCCGAGTTCGGCTGTGCCCTGTCGATCCTGTCCACCGTCCTGAGCGTGCGGCCCAAGTGGTACAACCTCGACGCCGGCAGCAAGGCCATCTCGAAGGATTTCGGCTCCCCGATCATCAAGGGCAAACCCGAAGAAAAGGCGACACGCTTTTCCGAAGAGCATACCAAGGTCGAATGCGATCCGGTCCCCGTCAAGATCGGCGATCATCGCGAGGTGATTCCCGCGCATTGCTGCGCGACCATGAACCTGCATCGGCAATGCCTCGGCGTGCGCAGGGGCAAGGTCGAGACGGTATGGCCCATCGAGGCGAGCGGACGGTATGATTGATCGAGATTGAGATTGATATGAGCAAAGAAGACCAACTCCGACAAGTCCTCGAGTGCGGAATCGTCGCCGTCGTGCGCTCGCCGGATAGCCAGCAGCTCGTCGAGGTCGTGCGCGCATTGGCCGACGGCGGCGTCACGGTCGCAGAGATCACGATGACGGTGCCGAACGCGCTCGACGTCATCAAGCAAGCGCGCTCGGCCCTGGGGGACCGCGTGCTGCTCGGGGCCGGCACGATCCTCGACCCGGAGACGGCGCGGGCGGCGATCCTCGCAGGAGCGGAGTACATCGTCGCGCCGACGGTCAACATCGACGTCATCAGACTTTGTCAACGTTACGACAAGCTGGTGATGCCGGGCGCGTTTACGCCGACGGAGATCTTGACGGCGTGGGAAGCAGGGGCGGACATCGTGAAGGTGTTTCCCGCGGACGTGGTCGGGCCGGCGTTCTTCAAGGCGATCAAGGGCCCGTTGCCGCAGGTTCGCTTGATGCCGACGGGAGGCGTCGATCTGACGACGGCGTCATCGTTTTTGAAAGCGGGCGCGTGCTGTCTCGGCGTCGGCGGGCAGCTCGTCGAACCGACCGCAGTCGCGGCGCGCAACTTCACGCGCATCCGCGAACTTGCCCAGCAATACGTCGCCGTCGTCAAGGAAACCCGCGCGAGCATGAAAAAATGAGCCTGACGCGCGAACAAGTACGGGCCTTCGACAAGCACGCCATCGAGCAGCTCGGCATTCCCGCCGCCGTGCTGATGGAAAACGCCGGCGCCGGCGCTGCACGCATCCTGCAATCGCTCGGTATCCGCGGGCCCGTTGTCATCTGCTGCGGCAAGGGCAACAACGGCGGCGACGGCCTCGTCATCGCCCGCCATCTCGCCAACGCCGGCGGCGAGGTGCTGACCTTGCTTTTCGCGCAGCCTGCCGACCTGTCCACCGACGCCGCCGTTCAGTGGAACATCGTACAGAGGATGCGCCTATCGACGCAAATCTGGGCCGATGAGCATCCCGATGAAGCCAAGCTTGCCGCCATCTTTGCGAAAACGGAGTGGATCGTCGATGCTCTCTTCGGCACCGGCTTGACCGGCCCGGTGCGTTCGCCCTTCGATCGCGTCATCGCGTCGATCAACGCTGCCGGCGCCCGCATCCTGGCGGTCGATATTCCTTCCGGGCTGGACTGCGACACGGGTCTGCCTTTGGGCGAGGCCATTCGCGCCGAGCACACCGTCACGTTCGTCGCGCCGAAGATCGGTTTCGCCAACCCGGCCGCCCTTGCATTCACCGGCCGGGTGCACGTCGTCGATATCGGTATTACGCCGCAGGCCGTCCGTTCGCTATAATGCCAGGCATGCCCACCATCTTGATCATCGATGACGACCGGGAGATCGTGCAAGGCCTGCGCTCGGTGCTGGAAACGCGCGGCTATCGCGTGGTGACCGCCCACGACGGCGCCGCCGGCCTGTCGGTCGCCGGGCAAGAGCAGCCCGACCTGGTGATCGTTGACATGATGATGCCGAAGAAGAGCGGGTTTCTGGTTCTCGAAGGCCTCAAGTCGCGGGACGCCGTCAAGCCGAAGGTCGTCATGATCACCGCCAACGAAGGCAGCCGGCACAAGGCGTACGCGGAAATCCTCGGCGTCGATGACTATCTACGCAAGCCCTTCCCGATGGACAAATTGCTGACCAGCGTGCAGCAACTCTGTCCGCTCGACGCCGAAAAGTCTGCTTGACCGGCCTCAACCAACCCGATAGAAAAAACGAACGCCGGTGAGATAGCTCAGCTGGTAGAGCACAGCCCTGAAAAGGCTGGGGTCGTCGGTTCAATCCCGACTCTCACCACTTTATTGCCGCTTGTCGCGTGGCAGTCTTTGCTACGCCGCAAGCGGCAATCTTTTTTTCAAATCGCGCGCAAGCGAATCCCTCCCCCGCGTCTTTGTGGTGTAAGCGAGAGCGATCCTGGTTTCATCGCTCGATTCATCGGCCGGCAGGCGCCACCTGCGGCCGACCTAAACCATGGCACCAACTCTTCCCCAATAGAAGGCGCCCGGGGGCGTTCCCCGGGCGTGCTTCTTTTTTGCCGCTTGCGGCGTAGCAGGCAGGCTTTGCCGCAAGCGGCTACTTCAACTCCGCGATCCGGAAATTCTTGAAGCTGAGGTTGGTAGTCGGGTCGTGGCCCTGGATGCTGATGTGGCCGGCGTCGAGCTTGCAGCCGGTGCGAGCGTTGTCGCTCTTGGGGCGGTTGTCGGTCCAGTCGGTGACCTGCACGCCGTTGACCCAGGTGGCGAGGTGGTTGCCGTGAGCGACGACGGTCATGGCGAACCATTCGCCGTCCTTGGCCATTTGCTTGCGGGCCGGCATGCGGCGATAGATGGCCCCCGTGCCGAAGTCGGTGGCGTTGAAGTCCATCTCCTTTTTGCCGAGCAGCTTGTTCGACTTCGGGTCGTACTCCTCGATCTGATACTTCTTCGGCTTCTCGTCGAACCCGTTGTGGATCTGGGCCTCGTAGCCGTTCTGGTATTCGTTGTCCCGGCAGCGGAAGAAGATGCCGCTGTTGAGATGCTTGCCATGGCTGATGCAATCGAGCTGAAGCACGAAGTCCTTGTACTTGCCGACGGTCTGCAAATCGCCGGGGCCGTCCTTGACGTTGATGGCGTTGTCGACGACGGCGAACTTGGATTTCTTGTTGGGGAACTCTTTCCAGCCATCGAGGTCTTTGCCGTTGAAGAGGGATTTGGTGTTGAGGGGGCGGAGCTTGATGTTGCGGAGAGCGATTTTTCCATGAAGGGCGTCAACGCCAATAATGAGGGAACTACCTTCCCATCGAGTGATTTGCCCCGTGGAGTCCGAGATTTTTCCGTCGCTCGCTCGCAGCGACACGGATCTCCATTCATCGCTTTTTTTCAAGCTGACGCCAACACCGTCCTTCTTTCGTCCAGAATCCTGAAGAGTTAGCAACGGCTGGCCACGGTATTCAAGTGCCAGTTCGCAATTCCAAAACAGGGTTGTAGACCTGATATTTGCGTCCTCAGCGATAATCAATGCGCCGTCTGCGATGGTGATTTTCTCTTTCGCACTATCGCTCCACCCAAACGTCGTCTCCCCGTCGAAGAGCAAGATCCAGCCGTCGGCGATTTCCTTCGGCGTCAGCGTGTTCGGCTTCGGCTGGGCGTGACACGGCAGCGAAATGGCGAGAAGCAAGCAGCAGGCAACGATCGGTCGCATGGTTCGGTCTCCCAGAGGTTGGCGTTCGTTGTACCGCGCGGTCGGCCGGATGGGAAGCGATATAATCACGGTACAAAGAAAGTCCGGAGGAATTGTGATGGGCCTGATTCACGTAACCGTAGCACTCCGTGCACGCGAGAAGAGCCGCAAGAAGTACGAAGCCGATTTTCTCGTGGACACCGGCGCCACCGACTGCATGGCGCCAGCCGCAGCCCTCAAACGTGCGGGCATCCGTCGGCGCGGACGCAAGGTCTGTGAATTGGCGAACGGGTCTACCGTCGAGTACGATTTCGGCCTGGCGGAGATCGAATTCATGGGAGAAATCACCTCCGGGCGCGTCATTTTTGGTCCGGACGATTGCGAGCCGTTGCTTGGCGTGACCGTATTGGAATCCGCAGGTATCGTCGTCGAACCGGCAACGCAGAGTCTCCGACGCATGCCAGCCATTCCATTGAAATAACGATAGTTGGGAGGCCTTCATGTTAATGCTCCGCAGTGCGTCGATCTTGCTGCTAGCCGCGATGGCGACGTCGCTCGCCGCCCAGCAACCCGCGGCCGACAAGAAACCCAAATATCGCTTCCCTGCGATCATGGTGATCGTCTACGCCGACTTTCCGAACGATCCGGCACATCAGGAAGCGATGGCGCGCTACACGCTGTCCAAGCACTTCAACTGCGTCGAAGCGCCGCTCAACTGGCTCGAACCGTGCCGCAAGGCCGGGCTGATGGCTCGGCTCGGCGACATCGACGTCAACAAGCTCTTGAAGGAAGCGCCGAAGCTCAAGGACGACCCGGCGGTCTTCGGCTACTTCGTCTCCGATCGACGCACGCGCTCGGCGTTTCCCGGCTTTGCGAAGACCGCCCGCGCTTTCGAGGAAGCCGATCCGAATCATCCGACGCTGTTCATCAACCGGGCCGAGTACAACCAATTCCCGGAGTTCGTCGACGTCGTCAAGCCGATGGTGCTCGATTATTACCATTATCACTGGTACCCGAAGAACCATCCGGAGCGGTATTTTCTCTACCTGAAGATGTTCCGCGATCTGAGCGTCAAGCACGACATCCCGCAGATGCGCTGCCTGGGCTCGAATAATTCGGCAGAGAAGATTCGGCAATCGATGTACGTCTCCCTGGCGTATGGCGTGCAGGCGTTCCACTTTTGGCCGCCGTGGTTCGTGCAGTGCAAGATGGACAAGGATCGCAATGCGGTGCTCGAGAACGGCAAGCCGGTGTTCGGCTTGAGCGAGCAGGCGCAAACGGTGTCGGCCGTGGCGGGCGAGCTGAAGGTCATCGGCCCGACGTTGCTGAAGCTGAAGAGCGAGGCGATCTTTCACACCGAGCCGCTCGCGATCGGCGCCGAGAAGGCGCCGGCCGATGCGTGGGTGCGGCCCGAAGGCAATTCGTGCCTGGTCGGCGTGTTTCGGGACGAGAAGAAGAATCGCTATTTGCTCGCCGTCAATCACGCGGTGGACAAGGTACGTGTGTTAACCATGGTGTTCAACCCCGATGTCGTGGGCCTGGAACTTATGGATCGCAAGACGGGCAAGTGGCGCGATATTCCGGTCGAGAGGAACGCGCGGCAAGGTTCGGCGAGCCTGGAATTGGCCCCCGGCGACGGCGAGCTGCTGCGCGTTGTGAACCGATGAAGGACGAATGAACCGCAGGTGCGCTGCGGGCGCTAAACGAAGACAGAAAATCATGATCGTCGAAACTCATCCTCTGCTCGATGCACGCGTCTTCACGACGACGTTTCCGCGACCACTCGGCGAAATGCCGACGCCGCCGGAGACCTTCGCGCTGCTGTCGTTGCAAGCCGACGCGCCGTTGAAGAGCGATGACGGCGTGCGCGACGCGGTGCGGGCGATGCTGCGGCACGGCGGCTTCAAACCCGCGGGACGCAGCAAACCGGCGTCGGAGTACCTCGTGCGCGCCGTCGGCGACGGGGCGCTGGCGTCGATCAACGCGGCCGTGGGCGTGTGCAACATTGTGTCGCTGCACAGCGGTATGCCGATCAGCGTCGTCGACCTGGCCAAGGCGAAACCGCCATTTCGCATTGCGATTGCGCCGGCCGGCGCGTCCTACGTGTTCAACGCCTCGGGGCAGGCGATCGACCTCGCCGGTTTGGTGTGCCTGTGCGATGCCGACGGCCCGTGCGGCAACGCCGTGAAGGACGCCCAGCGCACCAAGACCGACGCGAACACGACGCAGACCTTGACCGTCATCTGGGGCACGCAGGCGCTGCCCGGGCGAGCGATCCAGGCCGAGACGTGGTATCGACAATTGCTTCATCAACTCGGCGCGGTTACAATGGACGTGGAAGAGGATCCGAAGTGAGGAACAACACGATGGCTACCGCAGAACTATCGCAACGACTCATCACCGCCGAGGAATTCCTGTTGATGGACGACGGCGTTCCCAGCGAACTCGTGCGTGGAAGGATCGTGACCATGAATGTGCCTGCGCCTCGCCATGGTTATTTCTGTGCCCGCATCGTTCGTTTCGTCGGCAACTTTGCGGATGACCACGACCAGGGCCGAGTGATGAGCAATGATTCCGGCGTCGTCACGGAGCGCGATCCCGACAGTGTGCGTGGGCCGGACGTGAGCTTCTATAGCTACAAGCGCTTGCCGAAAGGCCCCATTCCGGCAGGATATCTCGATGTCGCCCCGGACGCCGCCTTTGAGGTCCGCTCGCCCAGTGATCGCTGGACGGAGACGTTCGCAAGAGTGAACGAGCTTCTCAACGCCGGCGTGCAGGTGGTGTGCGTGCTCGATCCGCGCACGGAATCGCTCACCGTTTGCAACAACGAGGGGCCACCGAATGTCTTGTACAAAGGCGACATCCTCACGCTTCCCGATATCTTGCCCGGCTTCGAGTTGCCAATCGCAAAATTGTTCGAGTGAGATCACCGATCTCGATGATTCCCGTGCAAACCCATATCAAAGAACACGCTCACGCACTCGGTTTCGAGCTTGCCGGCATCGCTCCCGCGGCCGACGCCGACGGCTTTGCTCATCTGCAGGACTGGCTCGCACAAGGTTTCGCCGGCGAGATGGACTACTTGACGCGCCACGCCGAGGCGCATCGCCATCCAGAATCGATCCTGCCAAACGTGCGCTCTGTGGTCATGGTCGGCATCAACTACAAGCCTGCGAACTCAGTACTCAGCACTCAGAACTCAGTACTCTCCGGCCGCGTCTCCTGTTACGCCGGCGGGCTTGATTATCACGACGTCCTGCGCCAGAAGCTGAAGTCGCTGCTCGGCTGGATTCAAGAGCAGGTTCCCGGCACGCATGGCCGGGCG
>JACQFG010000032.1 GCA_016200155.1 Planctomycetota bacterium
GTAACGGTAGTGCCAGCCCTGATCCCAACCTTCATCAAGGGTCGCTTGCACAGAGAAGAAGATAACTGGATCGTCAACAGCTTTATCAAGATCTACAAACCGCTGCTGACCTGGTTCCTGCCGCGACGTAACCTTGTCATGTGGATGTTTTCTCTTTTGCTGATTTTGGCCGCGGGCATTTTCCCCGTTCAGGCAATTTTCGGCTTTGGCGCCTCGGAAAACGCCTGGCGCATTTTTTTCCTGCTCGCGTTTGCCGTGGTTGTTTCACTGACGGTCATCTTCACGCGCGGCTTTCTTTGGCAGACACTATCCTTTGCCAGTCTCTTTTTACTTGCTGTTTGGGCATTTCACCTCCCCAAGATCGGCGTGTCGTTCATGCCTGCTCTCGATGAAGGCACGACCCTTGACATGCCCATAACCGTTCCGCGTGTCGGCGTGAACCAGTCCCGCGACGATCTCAAACACCGCGACGGCCTCCTGCGTGGCTTTCCCGAAGTGGAATCGGTGATCGGCAAGGCCGGGCGCGCGGACACTCCCACTGATCCCGCGCCACTAGACATGTACGAAACGCTGGTGAACTACCGGCCCAAAGCTCTGTGGCCCAAGCGCGTCTTGAAATTCGACGACGCCGCTCAGCAAACCCGTGCGGTCCTGCGGACTTTGGAAGAGGAAGGCTTCGTGGCACAGGCTCAAAAGACGGACGTTCGCGACGGTCTGATCAACGATGCGACCCAGAAAGCACTGGAGCGGTTCGATGAAACGATGCGCGAGCTAGGCCTGCTTCGCTACCGGAAATTCGAAGTGGAGCTTGGGCCGCTGCTGACTCGCTTCGTCGTGGAGGACACGATCCGACGATTCAACGAGGCGGGGGATCTCCCTGGCCTTGGGGCCGACGGACAAAAGGAATGCGTTGATCGGTTTACCAAAGAACTGAAATGCGAATACGGCTTTCCCCTGGCGAGGAATCCTGCCGTTGAGGACGTAACGCGGATCACTCAGTACGTCGCGAAGGAGCTGGCCAAGAAGGATGCCTTCCCTGTCTGGTTCGAGTTTACCGAAATGTCGCTGAAGGCCCTGCAAACCGACGGGGTCGCCGGGTCGCGACTGACCAAGCTCAAGGGCAAGAAATACACCACGGAAGCGGATTTCCTTCAGGCGTTGGGAACGATCTTTTCCGAAAAAGAACTCAGGGCCTCTCAAGCCAAGTTGCTGAAACATGGCCGGATGAGACTCGAACCAAGTGACGCTCTGTCTGTGAAGGAAAATACCGTGCGCGAGCTGATCTCGCTGACGGGAGAATTCCTTGGCGCCACGCCGAAAACGTTTGCGGGCGAGGTCCTCAAAGCAGTCGAAGCCCACCGCGTCGATCTTTGGCGTGAGCGTGTTCATGAAGTCAACGGTGAGTTGTTTGACCGCGGAGTCGAAGCTTATACCTGGTACGCGCTGGAGGAACTCATCAAAGGCGCTCGCGGTGAGGGCTTCCCGACCGGCGCCCCGCGCGGTGCCGAGGCCGATCGCTTTTCGCAGGAAGCGATCAAAGCCCGGCTCGAACAGGGCACGGCGGAGCCTGATAGGGCCAAGCTCCAAAAGGATTCGGACCGCAAAGCGTTCGAGCCGTTCCAGGCGTTGCGTCAGGATCTTGAAAAGCCATTCAAGAGCAGCGTCTTTTTCTGGCAGCGCCAGAGCGGACCCAAGGGTGATCTGGTCGATGACGAAATGAGCAGGGTTTTGCAGGTGCCGGGCTGGAGCAATATCTTCACGCAACCCATCATCAACCGCATCGAAATGCTGTCAACGGGCGTCCGAACGGACATCGGGCTCAAGGTCTTCGGCCCCGACCTCGTAACGATCGAACGGACCTGCAAAGATATTGAAGCTGCGTTGAAGCCGATCACCGGCGCTCGCGACACTATCGCCGCTCCGATCATGGGCAAGGGCTATCTGGAAATCGACATCGACCGCGAAAAGGCCGCGCGTTATGGCATCACCGTTGAGGACATTCAGAATGAGATCGAAGTGGCGCTCGGCGGCCGAGTCGTCACGTACACCGTGGAAAAACTGGATCGATTGCCGGTGCGGATTCGCTACTCGCGTGTTAACCGCGAGGACGAAGAATCGGTTCGTCGTTTGCTGATTAGCCCGGGGAGCATGGCTACGCCGGCCCCCATGGCAATTCTAGGAAAGATGACGCCCGCCATGGGAATGCCAGGTCCAGCACCGGTCGGCAACGAGAGTCATCAGGCCGCCCCAGGACATGCCCCCAAAGGAAAGGCGCCTGTCCCCTTGAGTTCCGTGGCCACAGTGCGGATCGTCGAAGGACCGGCGATGATCAAGAGCGAAAACGGCCGGTTGATGAATTACGTCACGCTCAACGTGCGCGGCCGCGACATCGTCGGTTTCGTGGACGAAGCCAAACGAACCGTGGCCCAGAAAGTCCAGTTGCCGGAAGGAGTCCATATCGCGTGGAGCGGCGAGTTCGAGCATCAGGTGCGGGCAGCCCAGACGCTACGGTTCGTCTTTCCCGTGGTGATTGTGCTCATCTTTGTCATTCTTTACCTGACTTACAAAGACCTGGCGGACGCCGTGCTAATGATGTTCGCAGTTCCAGAGGCCCTGGCTGGCGGCGCCTTCTTCCTGTTCCTGTATCCAAAGATCAGGTACGGCTGGGATACTCCGCCGTGGGATTTCAGCGTGGCGGTCTGGGTCGGCTTCATCGCCTGCTTCGGCATGGCCACGGAGACCGGCATCATCATGCTCGTCTACATGCGCGAGGCCATCGAAAAACGCGGTGGCCTGGAAAACATCAAATCGCTCGAAGAACTGCGGCAAGCGGTCATCGAGGGCGCCGTTCAACGGCTCAGGCCCAAGTTGCTCACCGAAGGTGTGGCCATCATCGCTATCTTCCCGATGGTGTTCGCCACAGGCGTCGGCGGAGAAATCCTCGCGCCAATGGCATTGCCCGTGCTCGGCGGGCTACTCATCTCGGATGAAGTCGTGGATATTTTCCTGCCCGTCCGATTCTATTGGGTTCGCCGCGCCCGCTGGCTGAAGTTGCAAAAAGATCGCACGGCGGCCGCCAAGGTACAGGCCGCGGCGGAACAGAAGAAAGCACTCCAAGAAGTAGGCACCGACAATGGCCAGAATGAGGTAGCGGCTCCGAATTTTTAAGGTCCGTTGATGGTCCTTTGCTTAAAGGAGTTTCCCATGTTCCGGCAAATGTTGCTTCCAGTGTTGCTTCTCGGCGTTGTCTTGGCGGGAGGGGCTTCGACCTTTCCGGCGAATGAGCCGGCGGCTGTCTCGAAAACCGCCCAAGCGAAATCGAAGCTCAAGGAACTCCTCAAAGAGCGGCTCGCGACACTGCGCGAACTCGTCAAGGTGTCAACCGCGGGGTATGAGGCGGGGAAGGTGCCGTTCGAGCGGGTTCACCATGCGATGATGGAAATGCTCCGCGCTGAGCTGGAATCTTCTGACTCGGACAAAGACCGAATCGCGGTCCTTGAAAAAATCGTGGCTCAGGCCAAGGGAAACGAGCAGAGCGCCCTTCAGCGTTATAAGGCCGGGGCAGTTACGCAGAGCGATGCACTGATGGCCGCGGCTGCCCGTCTGGAAGCCGAAATCGCCTTGGAGCGAGTGAAATCCAATATCGCTCCGGCGAAGTAAGGCCGAGACAACTGGGCCAGTGTCGCCCATTGCCCGCTCCGGATTTGTGCTAACCACGGCACAAAACTTGCTCACTATCAACCAGCGCTTCCCGATCACATCCGTCTGCCTGTCCTCCAAATCAGAGGTGCCGCATGTCAATCACCCAGAATGGGGCCGGGGAAGCCCGTTTGCCGACGCCAGGAAAACGACGATTCTTGATGATCGGCCTCGGCATCGTGGGTGTAATCGCGCTCGGTGCGTCCCTCTGGTTTGCCTACAACCGCGGCTGGCTCGGAGGCCGCGCTGACACCAATCAATCCGCCGAAATGGAAGACATGCCTGGTAAGGCCGGCATGAAAATGCCGAAACGTGGCAGCCAGGCCGACATGAAGTCCGACCTCCCCGGCTACGCAAAGGTCAATGTAAATTCGGGCGTCCAACAGCGCATCGGCGTCAAGATCGGCAAGGTCGAAGAAGCTCCGCTCGAAATGAGTGTTCGTGCCGTGGGAATCATCAGGCCAAACGAGGCGAAACTAACTCGCGTTCATCTTCGCACGGAGGGCTGGGTCGAGAAGCTGTACGTGAACTTCACCGGCCAGGAGGTCAAAGAAGGAGAGCCGCTGCTCGCCATCTACAGTCCGCAATTCCTGACCACGCAGCAAGAATACTTGTCCGCCCTGGAATCCAAGAACCAAAATCTCGCCGATCTGGCGAAGCGTCGACTGCAACTCTGGGGAGTCTCTGACCAGGAACTGGAAAAGTTGCAAGCGAGCAAGAAGGCGCTAACGAATCTCGTCTTGCGTGCCTCGCTGAATGGCTCGGTCTTGACCAAAAATGTTCTCAAGGGTGAATTCGTCACCTCTCAGACGGAGTTGTATACCATTGCCGATCTCTCGACGGTTTGGGCGCAGGCCAAGGTTTATGAATATGAACTGCCGCACGTTCAGCTTGGACAACCTGCGACTGTCACCGTGCCAGGATTGCCGGACAAGACTTTCGCCGGCAAAGTCGTGTTCATTCAACCGACCGTCGATGAAGCCACGCGCACTGTACAGGTCCGCGTTGAGTTGGCCAACAAGGAGCGGGTGTTCAAACCTGGCATGTTTGTCCATTTCGAGATCAAGCACGAGATGGGCAAAGGGCTGTTGGTGCCGACTTCAGCCGTCCTGCGCACCGGCGAGAAGGACATCGTTTTCCGGACAGAGGCGGACGATCTTTTTGTGCCGGTTGAAGTGAAAATCAGCCCCATCAAGTTTGGCGACCGCTTTCAGGTCCTCAAGGGCTTGAAAGCCGGCGACCAGGTTGTGACGTCAGGCAACTTCCTGATCGATTCGGAAAGCCGCCTGCACGCTGGAGGCATGGGCGCCATGCCGGGCATGAAAGACATGGACATGAAGGACATGAAAGAGATGAACCATTCCAAAATGAAACACTGAACGAGAAAGGAAGAGTAATCCCATGAGAACCGCTCCTTGGATCTGGGTTGTCGTGCTCGTCGTATCGCTCACCTTGGCGGGTTGCCAGCCGGGCGATCAAAAAAATCCTGCCGGCAAAGAACACCCCATCAAGGGGAAGGTTACGGCCGTGGACGTGAGCAAACCGTCCGTGAAGCTCGACCACGAGGCAATTCCAGGCCTCGACATGAAAGCGATGGAAATGGATTACCCCGTGGCAAACAGCAAGATGCTGGAAGGCATCAAGGCCGGCGACGAGGTGCAGGGCCGCGTCAAAATGGAGTCTGGGAAGTACCTCATCACCCAACTGGAAAAACGCTAACCGTCAAACACACACGTCGCGACTGAGAGGAGGTCAATATGAACTGGGACCCACTACTTTGGATCGTGCTCGTTGTTCTCTTCGCCTGCTGCGTTTTTCCGATGATCCGCATGATGTTCCACCGCGGCCGCGGCGGCATGTGACTTCTCAGCATCGAATGAGTGCCCAAAAACTCCCTGCGCCATCCGTTGGCGAAAGGAGCGATTATCATGATCGCGCGCGTCATCGAATTCAGTGCTCGCAACCGCTTTGTCATCGTCGTCCTGATCGTTGCCATCGTGGCCGGCGGTTTCTGGGCCGTCTTGCACACGCCGCTGGACGCCATCCCCGACCTGTCCGACGTGCAGGTGATCGTCAACACGACGTGGGAAGACCGCAGCCCCGACATCATCGAGGATCAGGTCACTTACCCGATCGTCACGCAACTTCTCTCCGCTCCGTCCGTGAAGGCGGTGAGGGCCACCTCGTTCTTCGGCTACTCGCTCATCTACGTCATCTTCGAAGACGGCACCGATCTCTACTGGGCGCGCAGCCGTGTGCTTGAATATCTCAGCGGCATGGGGGGCAAGCTGCCGCAAGGCGTCACGCCCCAGCTCGGACCGGATGCCACCGGCGTCGGCTGGGGACTGGAATACGTCCTGATCGACAAAACCGGCAAGCATGACCTGGCCGAGCTGCGCACCTTACAGGACTGGAATGTGCAGTTCCAGCTTCGAGCCGTGCCCGGCGTCGCCGAAATCGCCCCGATGGGCGGCTTCGTCAAGCAATACCAGGTGACGATCGATCCCGACAAACTGCTGGCGTATGACATGCCGATCAATCGCGTGGTGGAGCGCGTCCGCAAGGGAAACCAGGAGACCGGAGGCCGTGTCATCGAATTCACCGGCCGTGAATACATGGTGCGCGGCCGGGGCTACTTCAAGAGCGTCCAGGACATCGAGGAAGTCGGCCTCGGCGCCCAGAAGGACGGCACGCCCATCCGAGTTCGCGACGTGGGCTTCGTGCAGATCGGCCCCGACATTCGCCGAGGCGTCACGGACTACAACGGTGATGGCGACGCGGCCGGCGGCGTGGTCGTCGTCCGCTTCGGCGAAAGCGTCTACGATGTCATCCAGCGCGTCAAACAGAAAATCAAGGACTCCGTGCAGCCGTCGCTTCCGGAAGGCGTGGAACTGAAGATCGTTTATGATCGTTCGGAGCTGATCGAGCATTCGGTCAGCACGCTGCGTGAGAAGCTTATCGAGGAAAGCATCATCGTCAGCCTCGTGTGTCTGATTTTCCTTTTTCATTTTCGCAGTGCTCTCGTCGCCATCTTGGTCCTCCCCCTCGCCCTGTTGCTTGCGTTACTAGCGATGCGCGGGATCGGCCTGACCTCGAACATCATGAGCCTGGGAGGTCTTGCCATCGCCATCGGAGCGATGGTGGATGCCGCCATCATCATGATTGAGAACGCCCACAAACACATCGAACACGAGGAAGAAAAGCCCGAGGCGGAGCGCCGCCCCCGAGCGGACGTGATTATCGAGGCGGCCAAGGAAGTCGGCCCGTCGCTTTTCTTTTCTCTTTTGGTAATCACCGTTGGCTTCCTGCCGGTCTTCGCGTTGCAAGATCAGGAGGGCCGCCTTTTCAAGCCGCTGGCGTACACCAAGACGTTCGCCATGCTCTTCGCGGCGTTGTTGTCAATCCTGGTCGGCCCCTTCCTCATGACCCTCCTGATTCGCGGACGCATTCCGCGCGAGGAGAACAACCCGGTCAACCGGCTTTTGATATGGCTGTATCACCCCGTCGTCCGTTTCGCTTTGCGTTGGCGTTATGTCATGGTAGTGGTTGCGCTAATCGCGGTGCTGGTGATCGTGCCGATCTATCTCGGTTTGGGCTCGGAGTTCATGCCGCCCTTGTGGGAAGAGTCCATCCTTTACATGCCGATGACGCTGCCGGGGGCGTCCATTCAAACGATGAAGGACGCGATTCAGGAGCAGGACAAGATCTTGATGACGTTCCCCGAAGTGGCGAGTGTGTTCGCAAAGGCCGGCCGAGCAGAGACGGCGACCGACCCGGCCCCGCTTGAAATGATCGAAACGAACATCACCCTCAAGCCGCCCGATCAGTGGCGCGCCGGCATGACCCACGACAAGCTGATTGCCGAGATGGATCAAGCGTTGAAGGAGAAGCAGATTGGCTTTACCAACGTCTGGACCATGCCGATCAAGAACCGCATCGACATGCTTTCCACCGGCATCCGCACGCCGCTGGGCGTGAAAGTCTATGGACCGGACCTGAAGGAAATCGGCCGCATCAGTCAAGAAATTGAGATGCACGTGAGCATGGTGCCTGGCACGCGCAGTGCGTTCGCCGAGCGCGTTGCGGAAGGTTATTACCTGGATTTCGTCCCCAAGCGTGATGCCATCGCCCGCCACGGTCTGACCGTCGCCGACGTGCAAGAAGTGATTCAGTCTGCCGTCGGCGGCGCAAATGTGACGATGACCGTTGAAGGCCGCGAGCGGTATCCTGTCAATGTTCGCTATGGCCGGGCCTATCGCGAAGACCTGTGGCGACTGAAACGCGTCCTCGTGGAAACGCCGATGGGCGCCCAGGTTCCCCTCGAAGAGTTGGCCGACCTCCGCATCACCACGGGGGCCGGCATGATCAAGAGCGAGGCCGCCCAGCTCGTCGGCTACGTCTACATCGACATCGCCGGCCGGGACATCGGCAGTTACATGCAGGACGCCAAGGCGATGGTTCAGCAAAACGTCCAGGTTCCCGCGGGCTACCGCCTGGAATGGAGCGGCGCCTATGAATCCATGGAGCGGGCAAGCCAACGGCTGATGTACGTCATCCCCTTGACCCTGCTCATCATCTTTGTCCTGCTGTATTTCAACACCCGGTCGCTGGTGAAGGTGCTCATCGTGTTCCTGGCCGTGCCCTTCTCGCTGATCGGAGCATTTCTGCTGCTTTTTTTGCTGGGCTACCACATGAGCGTGGCGGTCTGGGTCGGCATCATCGCCCTGGCTGGGGTGGACGCCGAGACCGGCGTGGTGATGCTTTTGTACCTCGATCACGCTTATGACCGCCGCAAGCGCGACGGGCAGATGCACGATCTCAAGGATTTGGAGGCGGCCGTCGAAGAAGGCGCAGTGCAACGTGTTCGACCGAAAATCATGACCGTCTTGGCCATCCTCATGGGGCTCTTGCCGATCATGTGGTCGATGGGAACAGGTGCTGACGTGATGAAGCGGATCGCCGCCCCGATGGTCGGCGGCGTGATCACGTCGTTCATTCTGGAACTGCTCATCTATCCGGCCATCTACACGATATGGAAGTGGTGGGCGGAAGTTCGAGCGTCTCCGTCACAAGCCTCTGCCGAGACACCGAGGCCCAAATGAATCGGCGACAAGAGCATTCCGCCTGGGTCGAGTGGTCCGGGCGGCGGGCCAGGCAAGATGCCGGGCATGCCAGGGCATCAGCATGGAAGTTAATTCCGCAGGCGGCGAATCGCATCGACGGAGTCTATAATAGAAATTAACGGAATTGGTTTTTGACGACAGCTCGCGATTTGCTGCGATGATGGCCGTCCTAGAACGCGCGTTTCCGTGATAGGGCGCGCTGGGGCACTCCAAGCACAAGTTCGGTGGCGGAGCTTCTGATGGCCTGGAACCAATTTTGGCGCATTGCTTCGGGCCGCTTGGCGTTCTCGTTGGGCCGGGCTCCCGCAGATAGCTATCAGTCAATGTGCCAAGCGGTAGCAGCGGAATTCGGACTTTCGCCTCAGCCTGGTCTTGTGTCGAATGGTTACGACATCGTTTTCCAAGATTACTCGATCGGCGAACTCGTCGTCGGATTGGAATGGGACAATTGGATGGGTTTCACGGTGGTAGCCCAGACAACGGAATCGGAGCCATTGGTCCAAGAGATCGGGGCTTGGTTTCGTGAAAGCAAGTGGGCAACCGAAGCGTAGCGCCGCCGAACCATCCGCTGCTGAGCGGGGTCGTTCAGCGGCTTGGTTTGGCCCGTTCACCCCAATGAAGACCCTCAAATGAAGAAACCAGCAGTCTTCCTTGATCGCGACGGCACCCTCATCGAGGACGCGGGATTTCTTCGAGACGTCGCCCAGGTTGATTTCTATCCGCAAACTTTCTTAGCGCTGCGCCGCCTTGCCGATTTTGTCCTCTTTATCGTGACGAACCAGAGCGGAATTGCCAAGGGACACATCTGCATTGAGGAGGCTCGCGCTGTCAATGATTACGTCGTGCGACGCCTTGCCGAGGCGGGGAGCAGCATCCAAGCGGTCTACTGTTGTCCGCACCAGCGAACTGATGGGTGCGCCTGCATGAAGCCGAGTTCTTATTTTCTAAGGGTCGCGGAGCGCGATCACGAAATCGACCTTACGCGGTCTTTTGTCGTTGGCGACCATCCGTCGGACGTCGAACTGGCACATGCCGTCGGGGCGAAGGGAATCTACGTTCTCACCGGCCACGGCGTGAAGCACTGTGCGGAGCTTAAGGTTCCCGGCATTGTCGTTGCCGACATCGGAGCAGCGGCCGACGTGATCCTGGGAACGCACGCCATCGGAGTTCCCAAATCGAGATTGATATGCGCGTCTTGAGCCATCTGTTTGCGAATAACCGAGCATGGGCCGCCGAGATGATTCGGCGTGAGCCCGACTTTTTCGCTCGTCTGTCAGGCGTCCAGGCGCCTCCGTACTTGTGGATCGGATGTTCGGACTCTCGTGTGCCCGCTAACCAAATTGTGGGCTTGTTACCTGGCGAGATGTTCGTCCATCGCAATGTCGCAAACGTGGTCGTGCATACTGACCTGAATTGCCTGTCGGCCATTCAGTTCGCGGTGGAGGTACTCCGTGTCGAGCATATCATCGTTTGTGGACATTACGGCTGCGGCGGGGTCTTATCGGCCTTGCGCGACGAGAAACTGGGACTGATCGACAATTGGCTACGGCACGTCCAGGATGTGAAGTCCAAACACCGAATTCAGCTCGCTGGCCTGGCGAGCGAGGCGCAACGGCACGATTGTCTATGCGAGTTGAACGTGATTGAGCAAGTGGTCAACGTGACCCAGACTACGGTCGTGCGGCACGCGTGGGCACGCGGTCAAGCACTCGCGGTGCATGGCTGGATTTACAAGCTCACCGATGGATTGCTACGAGACCTAGGCATGTGCGTGACGGCGGAAGCCGAACTTGCCAGGTGCTATGAGTCGGCCCTTGCAGATGCTGCCGCCGAACCAGCCGCTGCCCGCATTCCCGAGGCTCCTTCGGTCGAGAACGGTGTTAGGACCCAAAAAGGCCCTGGCATGGCCTGATGCGTTTTCCCTTTTTCCAGGAGCAACCAATGCGCATTCGGATCGTGATGATATCAATGCTGTCTGTCGGATTTGTGCTCGGCGCAGCGGCTCTCGCCCATCATGCCATGTGGATGCAAAATCAGCCGAGCGGAAAAGGCATCATCAAGGTCGGCGACAAAGTGCCGGACCTCTCGATCAAGACTCTCGACGGCAAAAGCGTCAAGCTCAGCGAACTTCAAAAAGATGAAAAGCAGACGAAGAAGGGAGTTGTTGTCCTGTCGTTCTGGTGCTCAACCTGCCATAGCTGCCGTCACGTCGAGGCTCACCTCGGCAAACTGGCCAAGGACTATGCCGGCCAAGCCGCCGTGATCGCTCTCGACGCCAATGCCGACGATACCGCCGAGGGCATTGCTGCGTTCGTCAAGAAAAAAGGACTGACAATGCCTGTCGTCCTCGACCCGGGCGGCCAGACCGCGGACGTGTTCGGGATCAAGGTGACCACGACGACCGTGATCATCGACGGCAATGGCGTCCTACGCTATTGTGGCCAATTCAAGCAAAAGGACGGCGCCTCCGCGGAAGACGCCTTGAAAGCGGTGCTCGCCGGCGTTGAGGTCGCCGTGTCGGCAACACCGCACAACGGCTGACGGATCATTCGCAAGTAGCTCCCGTGCGGGGCTAATTTCTTCGGAATCGGCTTCAATCGCAGTTCAATTCCAAAGTCCGCCAAAATCACGAAAGAATCCCTTGACTCCGTAGTATGGTACGGGGTGTATCATTCAATAGTGGATGACCGGAGGGTGATGCAATGAAGCCGCTGACGATTGGACAGGTTGCTCGAAGCGCCGGTGTGGGCGTCGAGACCGTGCGGTTTTACGAGCGGCAAGGACTTCTGCAAGAGCCGGCCCGGAAGGAATCCGGTTATCGGCAATTCACGCCAGACGTGGTTGCCCGGCTGCGATTCATCAAGCGGGCGAAGGAGCTTGGCTTCACCCTGAAGGAGATCAAGGAGCTGCTGGCCCTGCGGGTCGATCCTGAGACCACGTGTGCGGAAGTCAGAGAGCGAGCGCGGGCCAAGATCGCCGGCGTTGAAACGAAGATCGTGGAGCTTCAGAGAATCAAGAAGGCGCTGGGCAAGTTGACGACAAGCTGCCGCGGAAGTGGGCCAACCAGCGAATGCCCGATCTTGGACGCTCTCGACAAGGAGTTGGAATGACGGATCGCAAGGAGCCGAGGCGCTGGGGTGATTTCTTGGCGGTGCTGCCAGCTGTGGGAGTGGCATTGCTGCCAAGATTCACCTGACCGTGCATGCTCCCGGCGTATGCGGGCCTCATCAGTTCGGTGGGGCTGGGATTCCTGATGGAGACGGAATATCTCCTGCCGCTGACGATAATGGCACTCGTGCTGGCCGTCGGCACACTTGCCTTCCGCGCGAGCCGACGCCGAGGTTACGGCCCGTTCGCCGTGGGCCTTGTGGCAGCCGCGTTGTTGTTCGCCGGCAAGTTTGTGCTCGACTCGAACGTGGCCATGTATGCCGGCGTCGTCGCCCTGATCGGCGCTTCCATCTGGAATTCATGGCCGAAGAAACCGACAACAAGCGTTCCATCCGCTCCCGACGGAACGCTGCTTCAGATTGGGAGCATCAAAAAGGAGAAGTGAACATGGCTACGAAACGCAAAATCGAGGTATTCAGTGCCGGGTGTCCGGCCTGCCAGGAAACGATCAACCTGGTCAATCAGGTCGCTTGCCCTTCCTGTGACGTCAGCGTGTTGAACATGAATGACCCGAAAGTGGCCAGCCGAGCCAAAGGTCTGGGCATCCGGTCCGTGCCTGCCGTTGTGATCGACGGCAAGCTGGCGGATTGCTGCACCGGACGAGGCCCCGATGAGGCAACGCTTCGGGCTGCCGGATTGGGCCAAGCAATCTGACCTCGATGACCGAACGCATGGACGATAACAATCCCATGACCTCTGGGCTGTTTCACGGTCCAGGGGTTATTCTTACGTCATGGAGCGTCGGCTGTTGACCGGCCGTCAAGCCTGAAATCGCGTGTGAAGGAATCCTGGTGCATCCGATGGAAGCAAAACGGCAAGTCTGGCCATTTTTTTTTGTTATGTGTCTCACCGCGTTCGGTCTGAACTGGTTGTGGGAAATGGCGCAGATGAGGGCTTACACGGAAATGGCCACCGTTCCGTGGTGGACGACCGCTTGGCCCTGCACGCGAGCTGCCGGCGGTGATGTCGTCCTTACGCTCTTCATTTACACAATCGGAGCCTTGGCTGCGGGACAAATCACTTGGGGCATGACAGCGAAATGGAATGTTTGCGCTGCTGCCGCGTTGATGGGCTCCCTATGTGCAGCGGCCTATGAATGGAAAGCCCAGGTCTCAGGCACATGGTCGTATACGGCCGAGATGCCGATCGTTCCGATACTTGGCGTAGGACTTTGGCCTTTGCTCCAGCTAACCATGTTGGTCCCGGTTTCCTTCTGGATCGCCTGGTGGTTGACGAAGACGAAAGACGCTTAATTAATCGACCCGACCATTTATGGAATCTTCTTGGGGAGGAGGCGCCATGTCCGGCCGGGGCAACGGCCCGCCGATCGCCCTCTCCAAATTCGCGACCCGGCGGAAATAATCGGCCGTGGCCTCATAATTGCGATCCCGCAAGCTTACCAAGTTCCGCTGCGCTTCGATGAGGCTCAAGAATGGCGTCTTGCCGGTGGTATACGCTGACTGAGCGGCGTTCACGTTTTCGCGCGCCGCCGGCAGGATCGTCTTGTCGTAAAGTACGAGGATCCGCTCGCTTTCGACAAGCTGTTCGTAAGCCTCCTGAACTTGGAATTGCACCTGGTTGACGCGCCCGTCCAGTTCGGCTCGTCGCTGCGCGATCTTGGCACGAGCTTCCGCAACGGCTCCATTGCGGCGGCCCATGCGAACCGGCAGGTTGATGCGAACGCCAACCTGGAAGGCCAGATCGCGCGCGGGGCCATTGCCCATGATTGAGTCGTACGCCGCCGTCACTTCCGCATCCGGATAGAAGTCCCGCAACGCCAGCAGCAGAGCGTTCTCCTCGGCTTTGACGCGGTTTTCAAGAGCTTTCAAATCGGGCCGTTGCGCCAGCGCGTTGCTGCGAAGACTCTCCACCGAGGGCAATCCTGGAACGACGCTTATCTGCTCTGGCGGTGACGGGAGAGGCTCACTCGGCGGGACGCTTCGGAGAGTATTGATTCGCGCGATGGCCACCTTCCGCATACGATCCAAGGTAACGCCGCGCTCACGCTGCCGAC
>JACQFG010000049.1 GCA_016200155.1 Planctomycetota bacterium
CGGTCGAGACGCGCTGGGCGACACGCACGCTCGTGGATAAGTCGGGCCCCGGCTACCTGCGGCTCGGCAAGGCGGGGGAGCCGATCGTGCATCAGAGTGAGACGACGTTCGCGCTCGGCAAAGCAGTGCAGGTGATGGACGGAACGCAGGCAACGCTGATTTCGACGGGCGGCATGCTGGAAACGGCGGTCCGCACCGCGACGATCCTGGCGGCGCGGCGCGTGTCGGTGCGCGTGCTGTCGATGCCGACGCTGCGGCCGTTCGATGCGGATCGCGTCATCGCCGAGGCCAAGCGAACGGGCCGAATCGTCACGCTGGAAGAACACGGGCCGGGCGGGCTCGGCACGATGGTCGGCGAGACGTTGGCGCAAGCGGGCGTCGGCGTTCGCTTCGTGCCGTTGCGGCTGTTGAACGAGCCGACGTTGTGCGCGGGCTCGCAGGCGTATCTGTGTGGCCTGCATGGGCTGTCGCTGGAACGCATTGTCGAAGTGGTGGAATCGGTGGCGGATTGATTGTTTACGTTTAGCGCTCGCGCGGCGCCATGCGAGCGCTAAACGTAAACAGACTGGAAAATGAACCATGAGCAAGAAAGTCATCAGCATCGTCACGCCGTGCTTCAACGAGGAAGTCAACGTGACGCAATGCTATCTCGCCATCAAGCAGCTCTTCGAAGGGCCGTTGTCGGACTACGACTACGAGCACGTTTTCTGCGATAACGATTCGAGCGACAATACCGTCCACTTGCTCAAAGGGCTGGCGGCGCAGGACCCGCGCGTCAAGATCATCGTCAACGCCCGCAACTTCGGGGCGTTGCGCTCCAACTACAACGGCGTCATGGCGACCACCGGCGACGCGGTCCTCGTGTTCCTTCCTGCCGACCTGCAAGATCCGCCGGAAGTCATCCCGGAACTCGTCAAGCACTGGGAAGCGGGCAACGAGGTCGTTTACGGCATCCGCGCCGAACGCCAGGAAGGGTTGCTGATGCGTACTGCGCGCCGTGTCTTCTATCGCCTGGTGCGGCGCATGGCCGACATCGACGTGCCGGTTGACGCGGGTGAATTTCAATTGATCGATCGCAAGGTCGTTACGACACTTCGCCAGTTCGAGGATTACTACCCGTACATCCGCGGCATGATCGCCAGTTGCGGCTTCAAGCGCGTCGGCGTTCCCTATACCTGGAAAGCGCGCGAACGCGGTTACTCGAAGGCGCGCTTCTATTCATTGATCGATCAGGCTCTCAACGCGATCATTTCGCTGTCCAATGTGCCGATGCGGCTGTGCATGTTCGCCGGCTGCGGCATCGCGGCGCTGAGCATCCTCTACGGCATGTACGCCCTCATCATGAACCTCGTCTACTACCGCCAGCTCGCCGAGCCCGGCATCCCGACGCTGATCGTCGCGGTGTTCTTCTTCTCCGGCTTGCAGATGTTCTTCTTCGGCATTCTCGGCGAATACATCAGCGCGATCCACTTCCAGGTGCGCAAGCGGCCCTTGGTCATCGAGCGCGAGCGCATCAACTTTGACAAGCCGGCCGCGGAAGAGGCGCCGATGCCCGCGCGCGCCGTGGGCGTCAACGGCAAGCACATGGCGGTGGCATGATGTGGATCTTTTGCCGAGTGTTGGTGCTGGTCGTCGGCCTTTTCGCCGTGAACTTCCACCTGGCGATTCACCGCGGCGAGTTTGCCGAGCCGATCACCGTGACGCTGGAGGGATTCGGCGACGACGATCTCGCGCGTGCTCGCCTGTGGCAATACAACCTCGGCTCGGACGGCATGGTCCCGCCCTCACGGCCCGGACGCTGGGAATGTCCCGCACGCTGCACGATCGCGCTGACGCTGCAGTTCTCCGAGCCGCCGAAAACGCAGCAGGGCGTCGTTCATGTCGAGATCGGCAGTCAATCGTTCACGCTGCCGCTGCAGCAACTCGAGCAAAAATGGGGCTCGTACTGGATTCCCGATGACGTCAACACGGGCCCGACGCCGGGGTTCGCTCGGTGCCGAAATTGGCCGGGCATGCCGGCGTTCGTCGTGTACCTTCTCAAGCGATCGGCGCCGGGACTGCTGACCATCCTGTTCCTCGGCCTGATCACGGCGGTCGGCATGCGCGAGCCGTTCCGGGAAAGGTTTCAAGCGATCCTCGGAATGATTCCAACTACAGCCTGCGCGGTTGAATCGTCGTCGCGATGCTGGAACCTGACGGGTTGGGCCGGCCTGATCGCGGGGTTCATCGCCTTGCAGATTCTCGAGCCGTACTACTTCACCCAGGACGACGCGCTTGTCGGCGAGCTGCCAGGCATTCTGCTCGGCTGCCGCAGTTTGTGGCAGGGCACGTTTCCCGACTGGAACCCGTACGTGTTCCTCGGCGCCCCGCTGGCGACGATCGGTTTCTGGGCGATCACCTATCCGCCGCAGCTGTTGTCCTACGCGATCGCGCGGCATATCCTGGGCAACGAATTCGCGACCATGGAGGTCTTCGCCGCCCTGCACCTGCTGGTTGGCTTCATCGCGATGCGGCATCTGTGCCGGCGCATCGGCATGAGCCCGATGACGACGAACGTGTCGGCGCTGTCGTTCGTCTTCGCCGGCTGCATTCTGATCATGGGTCGATCGTGGCACGCGTTCATCGCCAACGCGGTGTGGCTGCCGCTCCTGGGCATCGCCATCCAGCGCTTCCGCGAGGGACCGGTCGGTTGGAAATGGATCCTCGGCGTCGGCGTGACGCTCGGTCTGTCGTACCATGCGGGATTTCCGCAGATCGTGGCGATTCTTGGGATGTTCTTGGTGACGGGGCTGGCGAGCGTTGCGATCGCGGATCGTATTTCGATCAAGCGCCTCTTGCCAGCAATTCCTGCCGTATTGCTAGGAGTCGGCCTGTCCGCGCCACTGTTGCTGCATCATCTGCAGATGACGGGCGGCCACGAGCGATTCGTTCCCGCCGAGTACGGCGTTCATGACGAGCTTGGCAGCGCCGTGGTTCCGTATCCATTGATTGAAGGAAACCTGCCGACGGATTGGGGCACGTTTCACATCGAGAAGATGGGTCACTTCTATTTCTTCGGCGGCATCTTCGCGGCGCTGTTCGCGCTGCAGGCGATCTGCTTCTGGATCTGCGTTCCCGATCGGTCGGCGTGGGCTTGCGCCTGGTGGGTCCCGTGCGGCATCGTCGCGCTGCTGCTGGTGCTCGGCGAACCGGCGGGATTGTGGAAGGGCCTGGGCGAGCTGCCGATGTCGAAGTTCTTTCTGCGCTATTCGTTTCGCTTTTATCCGTGGCTGGCTTTTTGTGCGATCCTGTCGGGAGGGCTGATGCTCGATCGCATCCTCGCGACGCTGCCACGCCGTCGGACCTGGGAATGGATCATCGGCGCCGCGATGCTGTGCGTGCTCGCGTATCATCTGGTGATGTGCCGGCCGAGCTTTTACAACTACGGCTTTCGGCCTTACCCGGAGTTGCCTGCAGAATTCGAATCGGCGTTTCACCCGTATGACGACTCGTCGTTCGTAGGCGAGAAGAATTCCCGGCGCATCGCGTCGTGGTGCCGGCTGCGGTCGACGTCGGCGGACTACTACACGTCGTTGCCGCTCAACTTGCCGCACTACTATCAGGTGCCGGGCATCTTCGGCTACGATCCGGTCGTCGAAGGCCAGCCGCGCGTTGCCGAGGTTTATCGCCGATTGCAAGAGAATCCGGTCGCGGCATGCAAGGCATACGGCGTTGGGTGGCATCTCTTCAGCTACTCGGAAGCGCCGGAGCACGCGCCGAATGGCCGGCTGCGCGTCATGGAGAACAGCGTGCAAGCCGAGCGTGCCTATCGCGTATTGCGAAAAACGTCGATGACGACGCGCGCGGAACATAAGGGCACGAGCTTGAAGGAATTGTCGGGCGTCGATCCGCTGGCGTTCGAGACGTTGCGACCGGAGCAAGTGTTGCCGATGCGCGTGCATTGCCGCGGGGTGGACGTCGATGCAGGCGGGCTGCGCGCAGGATCGCGCGTGACGGTCAATTTCCTCTGGTATCCGCACATGACGCTGGAACTCGACGGACAACCGCTGAGTGTCGAAAAGGACGAATGGCAGCGCATCACGACGACATTACCGAGCGCGGGGACAACATTGTCATTGCGTTACGAACCGCCGTGGGGCAAGACGTGCGGCGTCGGCGGTGGTTTGTGCGTCGCGGCGTTGCTGCTGGGTTGGGGTATTTGCCGCTTGCGGCTTAGCGCTCGCACGGCGCCGTGCGAGCGCTAAGCCGCAAGCGGCAAATACCCCAACCCAGCAGCAATTGCTCTGCATCGTCCGCGAGTCGACCTCGTCGAGCGCGACGCCGCCCGCCGTCACTTCCGCTTTTTTGAACCCGAGCGTGCCCGTCAGCGGGATCGTCAATCGTTTGATGATGTCCACCAGGCGTTGCCGTTCGTCCTTCGGTAAGGCGGCGGCCTTGCGATCTATGGCGAGCCCCGCCTCTGCCAGCAGCGTGTCACACAATCGGCGCGGCACCTGCTGGCCGAGCACGACCGCGAGCTGCTTCTTGCCCGATGCCAGCGATTCGTCGCGCAGCCAATCGCTCAACGCTTGCTCGGAAAGCGCCGGCAGCAAATCGATTTCCAGCGTCAACTCCCGCGGCCGGTCATGTCCGCTGACGACCCGGCTCACATCGAGAATCACCGGGCCGGACAGGCCGAAGTGGGCGAACAGCAGCGACCCGCGCCGCTGCGCGAGCGTCTGGTCGCGTTCGAGGATGCGCACGGCGACGTCGGGCAGCGTGATGCCGCGCAGCTCGGCGACCCAGGGCACGCTGGTCGTCAACGGCACGAGGGCAGGACGCGCCGGCACGATGCGATGCCCGAGGCTTTCGGCGAACCGGTAGCCGTCGCCGGTGGTGCCGGAACCCGGATACGATTGCCCGCCGCTGGTCAAGATGATCCGCTCCCCGTTTAGCGCCCGCAGCGAAGTATCAAGAACAAACCGCCCCCCATCGATTCGCATCGCGTTGACTGCCTCGCCCAACGCCAACGTCGCCCCGCTGCGCTGCAATCGCCGCAGAAGCGCGTCAAGCAAATCGGCTGCCTTGTTGCTCACAGGGAAAATCTTGCCCGTCTCCTCGACCTTGGTGGCGACGCCCTCGGCTTCAAAGAAATCGATCGTCTGCTGGACGCTGAACGCGGCGAGCGCCGAGTGCAGAAACTTGCCCGGCGGTCCGTACGCGGCGACGATGCCGCGGTTGTCGGTCGCCTGGGTTATGTTGCAGCGTGTGCCGCCGGACATGAGGATCTTGACGCCAGCCTTGCGGTTCTTCTCCAAAACGAGCGTGCGCCGGCCGCGCTCGGCGGCATGGATTCCCGTCATCAAGCCCGCCGCGCCGGCGCCGATCACGATCACGTCCCACATTGGAATCCCCAGATCGTAGACATCACGCTCCGCGTGATGAATGCAGCGGAACGAGTTTCAACGTAAGGTGGCCGCCCAATCATCACGCGGAGCGTGATGTCTACGATCGGTTACCCCACGGCCGCCCATTCCCTAAAATATACGCATGAGCGAACAATATATCTTCACGATCGAACGCCTCAGCAAAGCCTACGGCAAACGCGAGGTCCTCAAGAACATCTGGCTCGCCTTCTACCCCGGCGCAAAAATCGGCGTCATCGGGTCCAACGGCGCCGGCAAAAGCTCCCTGCTGCGCGTCATGGCCCTCGAAGACAAGGACTTCCTCGGCACCGCCCGACTCACCCCCGGCTTCACCATCGGCCACGTCCCGCAAGAGCCTCGCCTCACCGAGGACAAGGACGTCAAAGGCAACATCGAGGAAGCCGTCGTGTCGACGCGCTCCATGCTGACGCGCTTCGAGGAGATCTCGAACAAGCTGGCGGAGCCGCTCGACGCCAACGTCATGGAGAAACTGCTCAACGAGATGGGCACGCTGCAGGAGAAGATCGACGCCTGCAACGCCTGGGAGCTGGATCGCCAGCTCGAGATCGCCATGGACGCGATGCGCCTGCCGCCCCCCGACTTCCCGGCCAAGACGCTGTCCGGCGGCGAACGACGCCGCGTGGCGCTGTGCAAGGTGCTGCTGCAAAAGCCTGACCTGTTGCTGCTCGATGAGCCCACCAACCATCTTGATGCCGAGTCGGTCGCCTGGCTGGAACGGCATCTGCAAGAGTACACGGTGACCGTCGTTGCGGTGACGCATGATCGCTACTTCCTCGACAACGTAGCCCAGTGGATCCTCGAACTCGATCGCGGCGAAGGCATCCCGTGGAAGGGCAACTATTCGTCCTGGCTCGAACAGAAAAAGGTAAAGCTCGAAAAGGAAGAACGCACCGAGAATGCTCGCCGCAAGGCCCTCGAACGCGAGCTCGAATGGGCTCGCATGGCCCCGCGCGCCCGCGTCGCCAAGAGCAAGGCCCGTTTGGCCGCGTACGAAAAGCTCGCGGCCCAGGAGGTCCAGGAAGATTCGGGCGAGCTGCGCATGCAGATTCCGCCCGGCCCGCACCTCGGCGATCTCGTCGTCCGGGCCGAGAACGTCAAGAAGGGTTACGGCGACAACCTGCTCATGGAGGATTTGAACTTCGATCTTCCCCGCGGCGGCATCGTCGGCATCATCGGCCCCAACGGCGCCGGCAAGACGACGCTCTTCCGCATGATCACCGGCGAGGAGAAGCCGGACGGCGGCACGCTGCGCATCGGCGAGACCGTCGTGCTCTCCTACGTCGATCAGAGCCGCGAGACGCTGGTCGGCGACCGCAGCGTGTGGG
>JACQFG010000041.1 GCA_016200155.1 Planctomycetota bacterium
GCAGCCTATCCCGGCAAGGGCACGGAAGAAGCACGTTGGCAGGAACACACGACCCAGAAGCCGCTCGGGCTCGTCGATCTCAACGAAGCGGTCGGCAAGCTCAAGGGGGCCGTAGTCTATGCTCATGCCACGCTGGAATCGAAGACCGAGCGTCCCGTCGAGATTCGTGCGGCCAGCAACAATGCCGTGCGCATCTGGTTCAACGGCAAGGAAATCTACTTCCGCGAGGAATACCACCACGGCATGCAGATGGACCAGCACGTCGGCAAGGGCGTGTTGAAAGCGGGACGCAACGACATCCTCGTCAAGGTGTGCCAAAACGAACAGACCGATTCGTGGGCGCAGCTCTGGTCGTTCCAGTTGCGCGTGTGCGACCACCTCGGCGCTGCAGTGCCGGTGACGAACGTGACGGCAAAAGTGAAGTAATTCGGAGGTCTTCGTTTAGCGCCCGCGTGGCGCCGCGCGCCCGCATGGCGCTATGCGGGCGCTAAACGAAATCAACAGAGGACATCATGAAATTCAGGTTGGCATTTTTGATACTCCTGTCCGTCGTTGCCACGATCCGTGCCGAGGACGTGACGCAGTTCCGCGGTCCGGGCGGGCTGGGCATCTCGAAGGAAACCGGGCTGCCGACGAAATGGACTGCCGATGACGGCATCCGCTGGAAGGCAACGCTGCCGGGCAAGGGACTGTCGAACCCGGTCATCGCCGGCGGCCGCGTCTATGTGACGGCGACCGCGGCGTATCAGCAGAAGCGCGAGGTCGTCCTCTGCTTCGACGTCAAGACCGGCAAGAAGCTCTGGGAACGCCAGGTCTGGGCGACCGGGCACACGCAGGCTCATCCCAAGACCAACATGGCCGCCCCGACGCCGATGACCGACGGCGAACGGGTCTACGCTCTCTTCGCCACCGGCGATCTCGTCGCCTACGACAAGGACGGCGACCTCGCCTGGTACCGCTCCCTCGTCGGCGATTATCCGACCGTCGGCAACAACGTCGGCATGGCGGCCTCCCCGGCCCTTCACGGCGATACCATTCTCATCTGCCTCGAAAACGCCGGCGAGTCGTTTGCCGTCGGCATCGACAAGAACACCGGCCTGAATCGCTGGCGCATCGAACGCCCGCGCGGCATCAACTGGGTCAGCCCCGTCGTGCTCCCCAATGGCCCGCACGCCGACGTCCTCTTCCAGGGCCCGACCGGCATCGACGCTCACGACGTCGTCACCGGCAAGAAGAAATGGTCCGCTCCCGGCATCCGCCACGGCGCCTATGCCACCCTCACCGTCGGCGACGGCGTCGTCTATGCCCCCAGCAGTAAGTTCACCGCCCTGCGGCCCGGCAAAGACGCCGAAGCGCAAATCGTCTGGCAGTCGCCCAAGCTATCGGCCGGCTATTGCTCGCCGATCGCCCATGGCGGGCTGCTCTATGTCGTTGCGGGCGGCGGCGTCGTCCACTGCGCCGACGCGAAGACCGGCGACACGCTCTGGACGCTGCGCCTGACCGCCGGCGGATCGTACGCCGCCTCGCCGCTGCTGGCCGACGGCAAGCTCTACGTCGTCAACGAAGCCGGCGTCACCAGCGTCGTCAAGGTCAGCCGCAAGGACGGCGAACTGCTGGCGGCCAACCCGATCGGCGACACCATCCTGGCGTCCCCCGTCGCCTCCGACGGGGCCATCTTCCTGCGGTCGGACGGCGCCCTCTATTGCATCGGCGCGAAGAAGTAACCCGTAAATTCTCGTGGTGCAGGCGGCATGCCTGCACACACAAAATGTGCAGGCGAGCCGCCTGCGCCACGAGACCAATGCCACCCAGACACCCAGAATCTCCTATCTCCACAGCCAGAAACCAAGCGGACGACATTACGGCTATTTCTGAAGAAATCTCAATTCCCATCAAGTTCCTGCGCCGCACAACCGATACTTTCGATACGATCGGCAAACTTTGCCCGATCGCGCGTTGATTTTTTCCCATGGCCATGGCGCGCGAAGGAGTCGGAGTCATGTGGCGACGGCTATTTGGTTTGGCAATGCTGGCGGCCCTGTTGCTCCCTGGCTCGGGCTGCATGATCAACCAGTACTCCAGCGATCCGCTGGTCCGCATGGAACAGATGATGATCGACTCGGAAAACCTGCGCCAGTTCCACGATGAATGGCGGCGCTTCTGGATGAACGACCAGCCCTCGCACCTGACGCCCTATCGCGTCCACGGCGGCGTCGGCCCAGCGTCGTCGAGCCTGTAATCAGCTGCTGAGCCCGAAGCGCAAGCGAGGGATGACACAATCCCTCGCTTGCGCTTCGGGCTCAGTTTTTCTTGGCCTGCCTCGCGAAAACACATTATGCTGACTGGGTCGCTCCTGCATTTTCGCGAGGTGCACCCATGCGTCGGCGTTTTCTCTGCATTACTCTGTGCGTTGGCCTTCTCACATTCGTCGCCTGGCTGGGCCGGGCGTCTCAGGAAAAAGCGAAAACGACCTGGACCGAGATCGCGCCGGGGGTGCTGCGTTCTTCGAGTCCGGTCGCGGGTTATGCGCTGGTGGCCGGCGACAAGGCGCTGCTCATCGATGCGCCGGGCCCGACGGGCGATCTTGCCAAGCACGGCGTGCGCCGCATCGACGGGGTTCTTCTGACGCACTATCACCGCAGCGTTTGTGCCGGTATTCCCGACTTGCCCAAGGAGGTGAAGATTCAGGCGCCGAAGAAAGCGGAAGAATGGCTCGCCCCAAAAGCCGTCGAGAAATACTGGCGCGACTCGATTCCCTTGCGCGGCTCACGGACCGCTTATCTCGTTCTGCCGGTCGGGGTCGACAACATCGACTACGCGCTCGTCGATGGCAAGACGTTCGAGTGGGAAGGCTGGAAGCTCAGCGTCCTCGACACGCCGGGGCACGCACTGGCTCATGTCGCCATCACCGCGCAGAAGGCGAAAGGCCCGCGCGTGGTGTTCTGCGGCGGGGCATTCGCGTCGGCGGGCAAGCTGTGGGCGCCTTACACGACGGACTGGGACCACTGGACCGACGCCGGCCTCAAGCCAACGGCCGAGTCGCTGCGCAAACTTATTACCGCCAAGGCCGACGTGCTCTGCCCGGCGCATGGTCCGGTCGTCGACAAGAACATCGACGCTGCCCTCAAGCAGACTCTCGCCGCGGTCGAAGAGATCGGGTTCCTGAAGAGCTTCGAACGCTACACCAAGGATCGGCTCGGCAATGCGCCGCAGTATCGCTTCCTCGCCAAGGAGCAGGCCATGTCCAACGGCTCAAAACCGTGGACGCAGGTCTCCGAGCACATCTGGCTTACCGGCAATACCTACGTCCTCACCTCGAAGGACAACGTTTGCCTGATGATCGACCCGTGGGACAAGCGCAGCGCCGACCAGTTCGCCAAGCTGCAAGCCGATCAGAAGCTCGGGCCGATCGAGGTCGTCATGTTCAGCCACGCCCACTTCGATCACTACGACGGCGTGCATTATCTGCCCGAGCGCGCGAAGTTCGAGGTGTGGGCGCTCGACGCGGTGGCGGGGCCGATCGCCGAGCCGTTCTTGCTGCGTGCGCCGTTCCTCGATGCCCGCACGGTGAAGTTCGACAAGAAGCCGAAGGACGGCGACACGCTGACGTGGCGCGAGTACCGGTTCAAGTTCAGCCATCTGCCGGGACAGAGTGAATACACGATGGGGGTCGAGACGACGATCGACGGCAAGCGCTGCTACTTCACGGCCGACAATTTCTTTCATCAAGACATGTTCAGCGGCTCGGGGGGCTGGATGGGGCTGAACCGAAGCTTCCCGCCGCGCTATGCTGCCAGCGCCAAGAAGGTGCTCGATGCGGCCCCGGAGTGGGTGCTGGCCGAGCACGGCGGTCCGTTCGAGTTCAACGCCGAGGACTGGCGGCGGCGCGTGTCGTGGGGCAACGTCTCCGCGAAGGCCGCGGACTTGATGTGCCCGAGCGGCAATCACCTGCACGACTGGAACCCGCACGGCGTTCACTTCGAGCCGCTCGTGCAGAAAGTAAAACCCGGCGCCAATTTCAAGGGAACACTGGTCGTCGCCAATGTGCTGGCGCAGCGTCAGAAGGTGAAGGTGACACTGGAGGGCCGCGGGTTGATCAATGATGAAACGTTGGATTTCGACATCCCGCCGGGAACTGTCATTCGCCCCGCAGTGACCGTGACGCAGGGGGAGCGTCCCCCCCTCCGCGTCGGCCGGCACGTGTTCACGTTGCGCACGGTGATCGGCGCGGCGTTGGACCCGAGCGATGCATTTTTCGTTGTCGACGTGGAGCCGTGACTTATAGCCCGCCATTTATGGCGGGCTGTCCGGCAGCCCGCCATAAATGGCGGGCTATATGAACAACCAACCTGTACCGCCGTCGGCGCGTCGATTACAATCTCGGTTGATGACTGACTTCACCACCACCACTGACGTGCCGCTCTGCGCGAAGATCGCCCGGCTCGTGCAGGAGCGCGGCTGGAACCAGGAGGCGTTCGCGCGGACCGCGGACCTCAATCGGCTCACGGTGCGCGGCATCTTTCAGGGGCCGCCGCGCAAGCTGCACAACGCGACGGTCCGGGCCTGCGCTCGTGCTCTGGGCGTGACGGTGAACGACCTGCTGACCCAGCCGCTCGAACGGCTCTTGCCGCGGATGCGCGTGCCGATGCCGGCGAGCGACAACTTGCGGATGCTGTATGAACAGGCTACGCAGCCGGAGCTGCTGGCGTGGCTGGAGAATAACCGCGACCGGGCCGCTCAGCTGACGCCGCTGGAGATCGACGAGCTGTTGTCGCTGCAAGGCACGGGGGGCCCGCTGACGCCGTTCGGCGTTGCCCATTACGTCGAGCAAATCGAGAGGCGACGCAAGATCATCGAGCAAGCCGCGATCATCGCGGGAACGGAATACGTCGATTTGCTGGAGCAGTTCGTCAAGGTGCTGTACGAGAAGATTCAGCCGTACAAGATACCATCCGAGCCTGAAGCGTAAGCGAAGAGTTTGCACCCTTCGCTCACGCTTCAGGCTCGGATAACGCTTGCACGACCGTCAAACACTTCTTCCGCTCCGCCGGATACTTGCGAAACCATTGCATCACGATCATCATGCCGTCGGCGTGCTCGTAGCTGTCAAGCAGGTCGGATCGGCCGCGATAGAGGGCGTCGATGCGTTCGCCGGCCAGCTTGCGCGTCGCGGCATCGCGCGGCGCTTCGACCGCGTCCACCACGCGGGCCCCGTGGATCAGATACCAGACGCCCGCCGACGGGTAGATGAACGACAGCTCGGCCTGCGCCTTGCGGACGCGGGCCAGGCGCTCGGCCAGCCAGGTCAGCACGGTCCACCGATCACGCAGGGCGGCGGCGCGCTCGAACTGCTCGGCGAGCGCGGCCGCTTGCATCTCGGCTTGCATTTCTTCCAGAGGCGTCAGGTCCTTGCCTGACAGGAAGGCGCGGGCGCCGCGCGCTTGAGCGTTGTAGTCCCGGCGGTCGCACGTTCCGGTGCACGGGCCCAGACAGGTGCCGATCTCCATGCGCAGGCAGCCGGCGGGGCGGACGCCGGGGAACAGGTCGCCCTGATCGGGGAAGATCATCTCCTGCGGCTGCGGACAGTCGCGCAGCTTGAACCAGTCGTTGAGCCGGCGCACGGCGTCGATCGCATTCTGACTGGCGGTGATCGGCCCGAACGCCGACTGCACGCGCGACGTGATCTTGCGCGACAGGAAGAGGTAGGGCGCGGGCCCGCGCGCCAGGCACAGGAACGTCAAGCGGCGCCGCAGCGGCTGGCCTTGCACGTTCCAGCGCGGCCGCCAACGGCGAATCAGCTCCAGCTCGCGCAGCAAGCTGGCGAACTCGCTGGGCACGACTTCCCAGACGATGCTGCGCGCGTGGTTGATGATCTTGCCTGCCTTGCGCGGCCGGCCCTTCTTGCGGAAATAGCTCAGCAACCGCGTTCGCAGGCTTTTTGCCTTGCCGACGTAGACGAGTTGTTCGTCACCGTCGAGCATGCCGTAGACCCCGGGCTGATTCGGCGCGAGCAGGCGGACCTGCGTGTGAAGTGCGGATCGTTTGCCGCCTTCGGCACGCGCGGTTCGGCACGCAGCCATCACAGGCAAATAGTTCGATGGCCCGAAGTCGAGGAACCGCGCATCGTGGAACAGCTGCGTCATCGCGATATTCCTTTACCTGCGCCAGCCCATGCGAAAATGCGCAACTTTCGGGACCTGGGAGGCGCGTCCGTATCGACCATCTTCGGCGAAGCCAACTGTCCAATTGTCCAATTCTTGGAAAAAAATCGCATCAACTGGATGATTCCGCTCCGTCTTCGGACATATTTCACACAAGTTGCCCGAAAATTTCGATTATTTCTCAAGTCCGAAACACTAGAGTTTTGAATGGTTTGAGACGCCTGCGCGAATCGAGGGTCGCTCCAATCATGCTTATGGTATCGAACTTGCCCGTTGCTAATCCCGCAATGAGAAGAAAAGATTCTTCTCGAAGCCACGTTCCCGATGGAACGTGGGCTACAATAGAGGCAACCCAGTCAACCGCATCGCTCGAAGGAGGGTAGCGAAATGTTGGTACTCAGCAGAAAATTGGGTGAGAAGATCTACATCAACGACAACATCTGCATCACCGTTGTCGATATCGATCGCGGCAAGATTCGCCTGGGGATCGAAGCCCCGCGCGACGTGCCGATCTTTCGGCAGGAACTCCTTGGCGAGAACAAAGACGCCAAGGCGCCTCCGGAGAAACCCGCCCTGGCGGCCAAAGGTTGATTACGCCGAAACGTTTTCGGCGCCGTCGATTGCCGCAAGAAAAAAGCCCACGCGATTCGCGTGGGCTTTTTTCGTTGGCCCATCGCCCGCCATAAATGGCGGGCTATATGGATCAATTCTTCTTCTTCTTGTCATCCGTCCCCTTCTTCGTATCCTTCGGGGTCACTTTCGGGCCGATCGGCGGGATGCGCGGGTCGATCGGCGTCGTGCCGATCTTGCCTGGGTCCTTCGTCGTCATCGGATTGCCGCCGACGACCGGCGTCTTGGTCCCGCCGATCGGCGTGGTCGGCGAACCGACTGGCGTCGTCGTCGGCACGTTGATGGCAGCGATGCGTGGCTTCGTCAACGGCGTCGCCGACGCAGGAGCCGACTCCGTCTTGCGGCGATCGGCCATCAGCGCTTGCTGACTCGCCTGCGATGTCTGGGCGACCTGGGCCCGTGTCGCGGTGCTGAGCGGCACGGTCTTCTCGCCGCGTGCGACCACGACGGTCTTCGTCGGCGCAATCACGTTCGTGACATTCGTGATATTGACGTTGTTCTGCACGATGGTCGTTTGCTGCACCAGCGTGCGCGGCGGGACCGGGGCTCGACCGGCGTTGCGCTCGATCACCAGGGTCACCTGCGCGTCGTGCCAGCGCGGATTGTCGCGGCGTTCCCAGCGCTCGTAGACGATGATCGGCTCGTAATGCCGCCGGCTGTAGACGACGCACGGCTCGAAGCCGAACGCCACGTAGCGCGGGCCATAGTAGTCGCCGAAATAATAAGCGCCATACGCAGGCCGAACGAAGAGCGTGTCGAGGACGATGGTGTCGCGCACGGCATAGTACGGCGTGTAGACATAGCGCGGCCCGACGACGACGACATCGACGGTCACCGGCGCATAGAGCACGCCGCGCCGCGACACGGCATAATCCCAGTAGCCAGCGACGAAGACGTGGCCATAGGGCGTCCAGCGATAGTGCGAGGCGACGTAGACAAAGCCGGGCCGGACGCGCGTGACGTAGCCGGCGCGCCAGACGTAGCGATCGCCGGTCCACTGCCAATAGCCGGGGACCTGGATCATATCAAGCTCGGCCGGGGCGGCAGGCGGCGCGATGTTGGGCGGAGCGGGAGGCGTGGGATAGTACGTGATCGGCTCCGCACGGGCCTGGGTGGCGTTCGTCCAGAAGCCGGGCACCCATTGCCACATCGTGTTCGTCTCGCGCCAGTAGCCGGGCACCCATTCCTTTCCCGTCGGCTTCACGCGCCAGCAGCCGCTCACCCACAGGAAGTCGGCCCGATCGTCGTCAAACGCGAAATAGCCGCCGATCCAGATCACGTCGCCTTCCGGTTTTTCCTCGGGCGGCAACTCCTCGATCGGCACGGGCGGCTTCTTGGCGATCTGCGGCGTCGCTTTCGGCTCGGTCGTCGGCGACGCGAAGGCCTCGTGGATGGGGCCGCGCGTCAGCACCTCGACTCCCTTGGGAACCTCGCCCGGCGCCTGGACTGGCCCTTGCAGGCCGGGTTGTTGCGAGGTTGACAGCCCGGCGCAAACGAAGCAAGCGGCGAGCACCGTGCAAATCAGGGCGATGCGAGAAGCTGGGATGGACATCGTGTCGACTCCGGGACCAGTTTATCGGGCATCGCGCATGGACGCCCTTCCGCGCCGGTTGTAGCGTGGTCGCCGACATGAATCCAGAGCAAGTGAGGGAGGTTTGTAGCCGCAGGCTTCAACCTGCGGCAGCGATGGGTCCAACGGCCGCAGGCTGAAGCCTGCGGCTACATTGATGGCGTGCCTTCTACTTGCCCGCCAGCACGATCACCGGATCGAACGAGTCCGGCGCTTCCACGAGGCAGCCGACGGCGCGCGACAGCAGCAAGAGCGTCGGACCGTCGTCGGGATACTCGCGTATCAGCCGGCCCAGGATGCGGCACGCCTGGCGGAATTCGCCCTTGGTGAAATCTTCGAGCGCCTCCTCGTAGCTGCGCTTCAGCTCCATCCAGCTCGTGTTGCCCGGCTTGACCAGTTCCAACAGCGTCACCGGCTGGACGATGTTGATGACACGCACCTGGCAAAGCCGGCGGGCCGTGAACGTCTTGTCGAGCTTCGTGTGCGTGGCATCGGTGATCAGCAGCGGCGATTTGAGGTACTTGGTGGCGCCCTGGACGCGGCTGCCGAGGTTGACGGTGTTGCCCATGGCGCCGTACTTGAGCCGGAGTTTCGAGCCGACCTTGCCAACCTGGGCAATGCCGCTGTTGACGCCGATGCCCAGTTGCACCGGTTCTTGCAGGACGGACTGCCAGCGCTCGTTCAGCTTCGGCAAATGGTCGAACATGGCCAGCGCCGTCCGGCACGCGCGGACTGCATGATCGGGCTGATCCACCGGCGCGCCCCACATCGCCATCATCTCGTCGCCGATGAAGTCGACGACCACGCCGTCGTGCTCTTCCACGCACAGCGACAGGTCGCTCATGACGTCGCCGATCCACGCCACGGTGCGCGCGGGGCCAAGTCTCTCGCTGATGCGGCTGTAGCCGCGGATGTCGCAGAAGAGAACGCTGATCTCCGTGTCGCGGCCATCGAGGAGTTCGGGGTTCTTTTCGATCTCGGCGGCGAGGCGCTTGCCGAAGAACTGCTCGAATGTCAAACGGGCCTTGAGTGCGGCTTGCTCCTGTTCGACGCGGGCCAGACCGGCGGCGACGCCGCTGGCGAGGACATCGACGAGCATCGCTTCCATCTGCGAGATGGGCCGCTGGACCTGCCCGCCGGATTGCCGTCGTTCGCCGTAGAGGGCGCCAATGACGTTGCCGCCGCGATCGAGGATCGGCGCCGCCACGACGGCGTCGAGTCCCTTGAGGGAGGCACCCGAGCGCGCGTCGGGGACCTGCCAAAACGTCTTCTTCTCGCGGAGCACGTTGGTCAGGACGCGCGAGCTGGGACGCCAGCCCGAGTCGGCCGACAAACGACCGCCCGCTTGCACCGTCTTCTCACGCCAGGACTCGCCGACGCGGAACAGCACCCGGCCCGAATCGAGCTTGACCAGATCGACGAGCGCACGGGCCGCCTGGGCATAAAAATCATCCGACCCGGAGGCGCTGTGCAAGAGGCCGAGGAACGCCTGGATCCAGGCGGTCAACTGGTCGGCCTCCATCGCCTGCCCGGTCACCTTGGCCATGTTGGCGTTCATCAAGCTCGAGATGAGCGAACTCGAGCCCGGCGCCATCGTCATCATCGGCAAGCTTTCGAGATCCTCGGCCGGTTCGTCGACGGTCTGCAGGCGAATCGTCCGCTTGCCGAGCCGAATCACTGCGGGCGAGGGCAACTGGCATGACGCTCCCGGCTGCAGGTCTTGGCCGTTGGGCAGCCCGACGACCTGGTTGGCGCTTTTGTTGGCGAGGGTGAATCCATCGCCGATCGGTTTGACCTCGAGGTGCCGGCGCGACACGGTGACCTCATCGAGCGGCGCGATGACGACGCGCCAGCGATCGCCGGCCATGTAGTGCGTGGGCTGCGGTTCCTCCTTGCTCTGCTGCCGGCCGATCTCGGCGGGCCCCGTCAGCTCCGCGACGAAGGCGTTGTCGTGCACACGCAATTGCCAGCGCTCGTTCATGGGGCCATTATAGGCGACTTGCCCCCTCGTAGGGACAAGCGGCCTCGCTTGTCCCCTGAAGCCGGCGGAGGCTACCGTCCAAACAGGGACAAGCGAGGCCGCTTGTCCCTACGGCGAAGTTCGACTGTCGCTTTGGCAGCCGTTGGCGTTCCATAATCTTGGTTCGATGCCATAACTATTAGTTGCCAAAAGAGTAATGTCGACGATCAAAGCCCGGCATTGCGTTTGCTCTGCTTTGCACTAACCCGGAGGTGCCGTCATGAATCAGGATCGCTTTACCGAAAAGTCGCTGGAAGCTCTGCAGTCCGCGCAGCGCCTCGCAGCCAAATTCAATCACCAGCAGATGGACGTCGAGCACGTCCTGCTCGCGCTTCTGGATCAGGAGCATGGGCTCGCGGCGTCGATTCTTGCGAAGGCCGAGGTCGCCGTCGATGCCGTCAAAATCAAGCTGCAGCGCGAACTCGAGAAGTTGCCCCGCGTCACCGGCGGCAGCGATAACATCGGCATCACCAGCCGGCTCAATCGCCTACTCGGCCTGGCTGAGGACGAAGCCAAGAAGATGAAGGACGATTACGTCTCCGTCGAGCACTTCCTCCTTGCGATGCTCGATGACAACGGCGCGACGGGCCGCATCCTCAAGGAGTTCAAGATCAATCGCGCCAACCTCGGCAAGGCAGTCGAGGAAGTGCGCGGACATCAGCGCGTCAACACGCAGAACCCCGAGGCGACCTACGAAGCTCTCGAAAAATATGGCCGCGATCTGACCCAGCTCGCCAGGATCGGCAAGCTCGACCCGGTCATTGGCCGCGATGAGGAGATTCGCCGCGTGATTCAGGTGCTGTCGCGGCGCACCAAGAACAACCCGGTGCTGATCGGCGAGCCGGGCGTGGGCAAGACTGCGATTGCCGAGGGGCTCGCGCAGCGCATCCATCGCGGCGACGTTCCCGAAGGCCTCAAGAACAAGCGCGTCGTCGCCCTCGACATGGGCGCGCTCATCGCCGGCGCCAAGTACCGCGGCGAGTTCGAGGAACGCTTGAAAGCGGTCCTCAAGGAAGTCACCGAATCGCAAGGGGCGATCGTGCTGTTCATCGACGAGCTGCACACCGTCGTCGGCGCCGGCAAGAGCGAAGGCGCCATGGACGCCGGCAACCTGCTCAAGCCGCTCCTGGCGCGCGGCGAACTCCACTGCATCGGCGCCACTACCCTTGACGAATATCGCAAGTACATCGAGAAGGATGCCGCCCTCGAACGCCGATTCCAGCCTGTCCTGATCGATCAGCCGACCGTCGAGGACACCATCTCGATCCTGCGCGGTCTCAAGGAACGCTACGAAGCGCATCACAACGTCCGCATCCAGGACAGCGCACTCGTTGCGGCTGCGGTGATGTCGAACCGCTATATCTCGGATCGCTTCTTGCCGGACAAGGCGATCGACTTGATCGACGAGGCCGGGGCGAAACTGCGCACCGAGCGTGAATCGCGGCCCGAACCGCTCGACAAGGTCAGCCGGCAAGTCATGCAGCTCGAGATCGAACGCGTCTCGCTGGAGAAGGAAAAGGATGCCGCCTCGCGCGATCGGCTCGAACGCATCAAAAAGGAACTCGCCGATCTCAAAGAGCAGGAACGCGCCTTGACCCAGCAATGGGAGCAGGAGAAGCAGGGCGGTCAGGCGACGGGGGCACTGCTTCAGGAGCTAGAGAAACTGCGTCTCGAACTCGACGACGCTAAAGCCCACAGCGATTACGCCAAGGCCAGCGAGCTGCAGTACGGCAAGATCCCGGCTCTCGAACAGCAACTCCAAGCGGCGCAGTCCGACTCGCGGAACGAGTCGGCCACCAAGCTCACGAAGGACGAAGTCGACGAAAGCGACATCGCCAAGGTCATCAGCCGCTGGACCGGCGTCCCCGTCGAAAAGCTGCTCGAAGGCGAAGTGCAGAAGCTCTTGCATCTGGGCGACGAACTGCACCATCGCGTCATCGGCCAGGACGAAGCCGTCAATGCCGTCGCCGAGGCCGTCGTCCGCGCACGTTCCGGATTGAAGGACCCGCAGCGTCCCATCGGGTCATTCATCTTCCTTGGCCCGACCGGCGTCGGCAAGACGGAACTCGCCCGCGCACTGGCCGAGTTCCTCTTCGATGACGAGAAGGCGATGATCCGCATCGACATGTCCGAGTATCAAGAGAAGCACACCGTCTCCCGCCTCGTCGGCGCGCCGCCCGGCTACATCGGCTTCGACGAGGGCGGCCAGCTCACCGAAGCCGTCCGCCGTCGGCCGTATTGCGTCGTCCTCTTCGATGAAATCGAAAAGGCCCACATGGACGTCTTCAACGTCCTCCTGCAAATCCTCGACGATGGCCGACTCACCGACGGACAGGGCCGAACCGTCGATTTCAAGAACACCATCGTCATCATGACGAGCAACATCGGCAGCCAGCGCATCCTCAACTATCAGGGAACCTTTGACGGCGAAGGCTACGAGCACATGAAGGCCGCCGTCCTCGACGAGATGCGGCATCACTTCCGCCCGGAGTTTCTCAACCGCGTGGACGAGATGATCGTGTTCCATTCGCTCGACGAGGACCACTTGAAGCAAATCGTGCTGATCCAGCTACAGCGCTTGCAGGAGCGTTTAGCCGATCGCAAGATCACGCTGGAGTTGACGGATGCCGCGAAGACTCACCTCGTCCGCGCCGGCTACGATCCGTCGTACGGCGCCCGGCCGTTGAAGAGGGCGATCCAGAAGGAGGTCGAGAACACCCTGGGCCGGCTGATCCTGGAAGGCAAAGTGCGTGACGGGCAAACGGTGGTGGGGGACTACGACGTGAAGGAGGCGAAGATGGTATTCCGGGCGAAGGAATAATCTCACTACTTCGTGGTTGGCGCGGCTCTCTCTCGTGATAGACTGAAGGCAGAATTCAATGTGGAGGTGCCGCATGGCAAGCCCGTTTCCCGGCATGGATCCGTATCTTGAAGGTCCGGAGTGGCCCGACTTTCATTCGACGTTCATTCATTGCTGGCGTGAGGCAATTGCTGACGGTTTGCCTGACGACTACGTCGCGAGAATCGATGAACGGGTCTATCTCATCGAGCCGGACCCGGAAGTACGCAAGCTGATCAAGCCGGATATTGCGATTGCCAGGACGGAACGCGATGCGGAAACGCGCTCATCGGCCGGTGTCGCGACGTTGGAGCCGGTGACGTTGCCTCTTGAGATCGTTGACGGCGTGACCGAGGTCTACATCGAGATTCTGAAAAAGCCCGATCTCTCCCTCGTTGCCGTGCTGGAACTGCTTTCGCCGGCCAACAAAAACGATCCGGGCCGCACGGAGTACCTGAGCAAGCGCAATGCGATCTTGCGGCAAAATGTGCATCTGATCGAACTGGACCTGCTCCTGGGTGGACGCCGAGTGCCGTCGCCGCGATCGTTGCCCAGCGGGGATTGTTATTATCTCATCGCGCGTGCGGAACAGCGGTTCGATTGCCAAGTCTATCACTGGAAGCTGTCTGACACTCTGCCGCACCTGCCGGTGCCGCTTCGTCCGCCGCATGCGGATGTGATGGTTGATCTGGCCAAGGTGTTCGCAACAGCATACGAGCGCGGGCGGTTCGCGCGCAGTCTGCGTTATGATCGGCCGTGCCCGGCGCCGTTGAGCGAGGAACAACGAGCGTGGGCGGAGCAGACCGTGGTGAAAACAGTTCGAACGCCAGAATAAACCCGAATGATGAGCGAATCCATGGACAAGTCAACGGGGAGGCGTGCTCGTCATCGCTGGCGGTGGCGGCCTGAGCGCCGCCTACGCTTCGAGCAGTGTATTCGCGTTGCTCCTCGGTGTCACCCTCATCCTTGCGGGGACGCTCGGAGTTTTCTTCGGTTTGTGGCATATTTTGAAACGCAAACCGTATCTGATAATTGATGGTGAGGGAATACACTTCAGGCAACAAACAACCGTGTTCATACCTTGGAGCGAAATCATTGGCGGCGAGGTCGTTTTGCAGAATGGTCTCTTGTTTCTCATGTTGGATCTCGTCAACATCGATGATATTGCTGGATACCAAAGCCTGGCTCAGTTCAAGGATCTCGCCGAAAACACGCATTTCGATCAGGTCAAGCCGTTGCCAGCCAACTCGCTGCCGATTCCCTTGTTCGGCCAGGACGTTCGTCGCGAACTTGTTCTCGAAGTCGTAGTCCGAAACACGAAGACGCACAAAACGCTTTGAGGAACTAGTTAATCGAAAGAGATTTGGCTCAGGATCAGACTGAGGATCATGAAAGAATCCTCGGAGCCGCAACGGCACCGAGGTCTCGTCATAACAACACATTCACAACGCGATCCGTCAATCCCTTGTCGCCGAGCACGATGTTCAGCTTGGCCGTCGCGGCGATCTTCTCCAGGACCTCCAGCTCGCGCAGACGCATCAGCGTCGGGTTGTCCTGGAGCAGCTTGGCCGTGTTCGCCTGGGAGCGCATGGCGGCCGTCTCCTCGCGGCGCACGATCAGGTTCGCCTCGGCGGCCTTCTTGGCCATAGGGCGGCGCCGGTCTAACCCGGAAATTTCACCACGGATTGCACGGATAACACGGATGGGACAGAGCTAATGATTTGCGAAGAGTTTGAGAATATCGAATCGCCAACACACTGTTTCTTGACGATCCACCGGATTACCTCATTCGTATCGTTTGTTTCCTATCCGTGCCCATCCGTGTAATCCGTGGTGAGAAGTTCAGGCTAAATTTCCTCCGACCGTTCGCGCACGCTGAACTCGAGCTTCCACTTTTGCTTGCCGTCGCGGCTGATGCACCACAGCTCGAGCGTGCCGACCTCCGTCACCCTGCTGTGCAGATGGACGGGGACGGTGATGCCTTGCTTGCCCGGCGCTTCGAGCGTGGTGCTCATCGGGGCCAGCTCGTCGATCTGGCCGTGCCATTCGTCGAGCAAGGTGCCGACGGTGTCGTTGCGGCGAATCGTGGAGCCGAGGAAGCGGAACTCTGCCGGTTCGCCGACGATGAGGCCGAACTCCTGGCCGGGGACGTCGCTCTCGGTGCCTTCCTCCATGCCGAAGGGAACGACGCACAGGGCCTTGATCGGCGGCGGACTGCCGGGGACCGCGGGCAGCGACGTCTCGACGCCGATGTAGTACGAGCGCCCTGCCCCGCCGCGGATGCGGATCCCCTTGCCGCGCCGCACCAGGCCGTAATACGCCGCCCCCGCGGCGACAGCGCGATCGAGGTCGGCCCCTTGCAGCTCGCGCACGCCGTGCTTGGGGTTGATCCACTGCCCGAGCACGTCGAGCATGCGCGCTCGCAGCGGGTTCGCCTTGAAGACGCCGCCGTTGAACAGCACGACCGCAGGCTGAGCGGTCTTCTTTCTTCGTTTAGCGCCCGCGCGTTCCGCAAGAACTTCGTCGTTGCGCACCAGAAACGCCGCCAGATGCTTGGTCACCGCCGGGTCCGCCGCATACGGCAAGCCGATCTCTTGCAACCCGACCGACCGCTGCATGCGCGGCTTCTCCTCGCGCGGACAGGCCGGGAAAAAGCCGTCGACGAGCACCTTCTCGACGTCGTCCTTCTGCAGCTCCCCCTTGATCGTCCCGCCGATGACCTTGCTGCCGCGGCCGAGGACGACGATCGGCGCCGTCGCGGACTGGCTTGCGAAGATCGTCTCCTTGGCGAGCCGACAGCTATGCCAGAGGGCATGCATCTGCCCCTGATCGAGCTTGATGCCCTTGGCCGCGAACGCCTGGCTGGCGTGATGGGCCAGCGCCAGGTCCATGTTGTCGCCGCCGAGCAAGATGTGATCCCCGACGGCGACGCGCGTCAGCACGAGCTGGCCGGCTTCCTCGCTGACGGCTATCAGGGAGAAGTCCGACGTGCCGCCGCCGACGTCGCACACCAGTACGACGTCGCCGACCTCGACCTGTTCGCGCCACTTGTCATGGCTCGCCTCGATCCAGTTGTAGAACGCGGCCTGCGGTTCTTCGAGCAGCGTGATTTTCTCGAGTCCCGCCGCCTTGGCCGCCTCGACGGTCAGCTCGCGCGCCATCGCATCGAACGACGCCGGCACGGTCAGGATGATGTCCTGCGTTTCGAGCCGATGTTCCGTCACATCCTTGGCGATGAGATGATTCCACGCATCGATGAAATGCTTGAGATAATAGGTCGCCGCCTCGACCGGCGAGACGCGCCGGCCGTTCTCCGGCGCCTTCCACGGCAAGATGGCGGCCTTGCGATCGACCCCCGAATGACACAGCCACGACTTCGCCGATGCAACTAAACGCGTCGGCACCTGCGACCCGAACACGCGGGCAAACTCGCCGACGCAGTAATCCCGTTCGGCAGCCCAGGGCAACTTCAACGCTCCCGCCGGTTGCTCGTTCGGCCCCGGCAGATACAGGAACGACGGCAACAGCGGTCGCTCCTCGACCACGCCCGGCGCCACGACCTGCGGGATCTTCAGATGCGTCAGCACTGCCTTGTCGCCCAGCCCGGTATCGTAATACGCCAGCGCCGAGTTGGTCGTTCCAAAATCGATGCCGACGACAAATCGCGAAACGGCCATGAAATCTCCCGAAGCGGACCTTGTCTCCCAAAAGTTACTTTACCCGCCTGGCGGCGCGTTGGCTATTCGTTTCACACGTGTCCAGGAGCCGCGCACGAAGTAAGCGGCGCCGCGGAGGCCGCTTACTTCGTGCGCGGCTCCTGGAACGGATACAATGCAGCTAACTGTCCAAGGTCGAAGGAGGCGCCGCCATGTCTTGCGTACCGATCCGAACCGTGTTGCTGGTCCTGTGTGCCATCATGACGACCGCTGCCGCGAACGCGGGGGAAAAAGACTTCAAGCCCGACGCCCGCCTCGTCGGATCGTGGGAGGTGAGCTGGGTCCGCGGCAATCGCAATCATCGCGTGGCCGGCTTCGAGGTGCTCAACCTCTCCGGAGACGGCACGCTTACATATCAGCAGCACTGGCGCTTCGGCAGCGGGTCGTACACCCTCACGGCCGACGGCATCGACATCACCATCAGCGCCATCGGCGCCAAGATGGCCCGCGGCATCTATCGCTTCGATGGCGAGAACCTGATTCTTTGTGTCAATGCCGAGGACGCTCCCCGTCCGAAGGCGTTCGAACTGCCGGCCGGCGACGGCAATCACGTGCTGCTCGTGCTCCAGCGGTCCCCGGTCAAGCATCGCAAGAAGGACGAGGCCGCCAAGCTCGCGGCCGAGTTCAAGAAGCACGCCGATGAGTTCGAGATCACCATCGCCCGCGCCGGCTATGACAAATCGAAGATCGACCTGAACGCCATCACGCTGTATTCGTCCAATCGCAAATTCGCCCCGTGGCTGATCGGACCGTCGGGCGAGCCGATCTTCAAGAGTGCGCGCATCACCAAAGAGCAGGCGCTCAAGCTCATCGACGCACTCGACCAATGGCCGGCGCATTTCTTCAACACGGCGCAGGACAAAGCCGAGCCGTTGCGGGAGCGTCCGCCCTATTTCTTCACGCACGTCGGCTACGGCTCGGATGCGAAGCCGGGGCCGCAGTTGCACCTCGCACAGGACTTTGCCTGGCACACGATCGCTCACACAAAAAATCTCGGCGACTGTGTCGACGGCGAGGCGGCCAAGCTCATCGGCGAGATCTTTGCCGCGATTCGCGATGTGCCGATCCGGGCGAACGTGCAGCCCGACGCCAAGCCAGCCAGGAACCTCAAGGTCCTGCTCGTCAACGGCAAGCCGGCCGAGGACCGGTTCGCCACCGCCACCGAATATCTGAGCCTCGCCTTGAACCCGTTCCGTGCCCAGCCCGGCGCGGCCGATCCCAAGGTTCGTCCGCGGACGCTCAGCGCCGCCCAGTTTGACGATCCGGTAGAGCTGGCGCGGCTCAAGAACTTCGATTGCATCTTCCTGTGCGACGTGCCGAGCTTCAGTCAGCAGCAGACGAAGGCGCTGGAGACGTTCGTCAAGAACGGCGGCGGCCTGGTGATCAGCCTCGGCGCGCGCGTCGACCTCGAAGCGTACAACGCGAAGCTGTACCAGGACGGCAAGGGCTTGCTGCCGGTGAAGCTGCTCGACAAGCGCGACGTGAAGAGGGATCACACGTTGCAATTTGCCGTCGCCGAAGAGGCGTTCAAGCAGCCGCCGCTGGCTGCGTTCAACGAGCAAGTGGATCGATTGACGCTGTTCTCGCCGCGGTTTCACAGCTTCATTCGCATCTCGGAGCCGGCGCAGGGCAAGGCGCGCATCGTCGCGACGTTCGAGGAGATCACACTCGCCAAGGGAGGCAAGCCGAGCCCGGCGGGGATCGCCCTGCTGGAGTGTCGGCCCTATGCGAAAGGCGGCCGCGTCGTGCTGCTGACGTCGACCGTGAACATGGACTGGACGAATTGGCCCGGTTCGCCGTCGTTCTTGCCGATGGTGCATGAGCTGGTGCAGCACGCCGTCGATCGGGACAAGAAGGGGACCTGAGCCCATGCGCCTAAATACATGTTGCGGAGTGTTACGGATCGCGGTTACAAGAATTGAACCACGGGGGGCACGGGGAACACGGGGGAAAGTCAATGAAGTAGGGACGGGGATCGACCAGCTTATGGACTCAATCGGAGTCGCGTGGGTTTGCCAACCAGATTTCGTCTCCGTGTTCCCCGTGCCCCCCGTGGTTCAATTGCGAGCTAGTCGGTAACTCATAGAAAAACAGCATGACACCCGCGTCACAAAAAATTCTCGACAAGGCCGCGGCCGGCGAACGAATGACGTTCGATAAAGGCGTTGCGCTGTTTGATTGCAAGGACCTC
>JACQFG010000043.1 GCA_016200155.1 Planctomycetota bacterium
CGCGCAGGGGTTCGCGCTCTTGAACGCGATGGCGAAGGAGTCGGGCTGGACGATCAACAACGGAGGCGTGGCGCTGATGTGGCGCGGCGGCTGCATCATTCGCAGCGCCTTCTTGGGCAAGATCAAGGAAGCGTTCGACCGCAACCCGAAGCTGACGAATTTGCTGGTGGATCCGTACTTCGCCGCGGAAATCGAGCGCGCCCAGTCGGGTTGGCGGCGCGCCATCGGCGCCGGCGTGGCCAACGGTATCCCGCTGCCGGCGATGAGCGCCGCCCTGGCCTACTTCGACGGCTACAGGAGCGGCCGGCTGCCCGCCAACTTGCTCCAGGCCCAGCGAGACTATTTCGGGGCGCATACCTACGAGCGCCTGGACAAGCCACGCGGACAGTTCTTCCACACGAACTGGACCGGCCGCGGCGGCACCACGGCGTCGACCACTTACAATGCTTGAAAACAAGCCGTCAAACCTGCCAATGCCGGGGCTGCTGAACGCGCTGGCGTACCTGGACGCCTATCGGACGCCGCGCTTGCCGACGAACCTGACCCAGGCGCAGCGTGATTTTTTTGGGGCGCACACTTACGAACGGATCGATGAGAGGGGGACGTCCCATACGAAGTGGGAGGAGTGAGGCAACATCCAACTCTGAGCACCTGAGCGAAGCGGCGTCCATTATCTTTCGTTTGGTCCACGCTATTCTTGCGTGACTGGGTCCGACTCCAGTTGCTTGGGCAATTCTGCGGCTTCTTCTACAACGACCACGTCCGTTTCAGTACGCACAGCCACCTCGCCTGCATCGTCAAAGAGTGACTCGGGCGTTGCTGGTGGCAGGCGCACGCTGATGGCAAGCATGTCGGGCTCACCCAATTCCTCGGCGATCCCACTCATTCCTTCGAGCTTCCTGCAAGCAGGAAGGAAATTCTTTTGCAGAGACGTTACACACTTGTCGTAACTCCCAACCACGCCTTGAATTTTTTTTCCAGTTTCACCGAAATATCGCATCCAAATCTCTGTCTTATCATGCAACGCTCTGGCTTGTTTTACGATTAGTTTTGCATTTTTCCGGATCACGAATTGTTGCCAACCGAAATGGATCGATTTCATGTAGCCCAGAAGGGTGACCGGAGATGCTAATATGACCTTCTGTTCCAGCGCGAACTCGAGGATATCGGGATCACATTGAAAGGCAGCCATCAAACACGATTCGATCGGGACGAACATGATCACCAACTCGGGGGAGGGCTGGTCAAACTCTTTCCAGTAGTTCCTCTTGGAAAGCTCGTTAACGGTCCGTTTGAGATCTTTGGCGTGTTCTTGTAGTTTTTCCTTGCGCGAGGCTTCATCTGTCGAAGCCATTGCCTCCAAAAACGCCTGTGCGGTGAACTTGGAGTCTACGGCAATGTGGCCTTGGTTGGGCAAGCGAATCAGCATGTCTGGGATTCCCAATTCCCCTGAGACTTGCTCAACGAATGAGACGTGCTCGCTCATGCCTGATAATTCCACGATCTTGCGAAGCTGGATTTCTCCCCATCTTCCACGTACGGGCCCCGATTTCAATGCGTTGACCAATTGTTCGGTAGTGATCCGTAGCTCTTTGTGGGCCTGCTCAAGGTTTAGGACATTCTGCGTAAGTGATTGATAGGCGCCCTCTCGTTTCACTTCCAACTCTCGAACGTTTGTTTCAAGTTGCTTGATGCTAGTTTCAAGCGCGAGCTTTACGACGCCGATAGCTTGTGCATGAGTGGCAAGTTGAAGGTTTATTTTCCCAGAGAAATCCTCTGCTTGTTGCCTATTGTGGAGTTCGAGCTGCCGAATGGTTGTTTCGAGGGAAACCTTCATAACTCCAATTTGATTCGCATGTGCCGTTAGCTGTTCCTGACTTGTCTGGGAAAAATGTGCGGCGTTCTCCTTCAGCGACCTGCCGGCAAGCAGCTCGAATGCCTCGCGAAGGCGGCGTTCCGAACCTTCGGTCCAGGCGATCTTTTCCGCGTCGCTTTCGTGCTGGGCCTCCAATTGCGCCATGCGAGCCTTTGAGATGAAATGTGTGAGGGCCCAACCGACCGCGCCCCCCACTGCAAGTCCGAGTATCAGGCTAACAGTCGAAATAATCAGATATTCCATAATGACCTCGCGTTCGCCACTTTGCAGTTCCAGGATGAGGCAACGAAAAACGCCTCGGGATATCATACCCGAGGCGTTGTCGTTTGGCGGTGAATGATCCCAGGGGTTCGGAGTACCTCACCCCTGGGCTTCGTGGTTACTTCTTCTTCTCCTCCTGCTTCATCGGCGGCTGGGCGTCGGGCGGCAGCAGCGATCTTGTCAGCTGCGAGTTCGTGCCGTTGTAGACGCGGACGATGCCGTCCTGGCCGCCGGCGACGATGACGGCGCCGTCGGGGCTGGTGCCGATGGCGTAGATGAAGTCGGTGCCGCCGGCGTAGTTGCCGGTGTTGCCGCCGTTGGTGGCGTTGAATTTCTTGACGGCATTGTCGCCGCCGCAGGTGAGGAACTCGGCTTTCTTGCCGATGAACATGAGGCGGGTCACCTGTTTGCCGTGGGCGTTGATGGTGCGCGCTTGCTCACCTTTTTCGAAGTCCCAGATCTTGACGGTGTTGTCGGCGCCGGCGCTGGCGAGCAGCTTGCCGTCGGATGCCCAGCCCACGTCGAGGACGTGGTGCGTGTGGCCTTCGAACGACTTGACGGCCTTGCCGTCGGGCAGGTTCCAGACCTTGACGAACTTGTCAGCCGAGCAGGTGGCGAGCATGTAGGCGGGGACGGTCTTGATCTTGGGCGGGTTCTTGGCGTTCGGATCGGGGAGCTTTTCGCCCGGCGCGGGGACCTGGAGCTCGGGGCTGAAGCTGAGGCCGTAAACCGTGTCGGAATGGCAGTTCTTGAGATCGAGCTTGAGGGCCCAGGTGCCGACGTCGAAGATCTTGACCTCGCCGTCCGCGGTGGGTGAGCCGCCGGCGACGCCGAGAAACTTGCCATCGGGCGAGAAGGTCATGGCGACCACAATATGGGCGAAGCCCTTGATCTTGTGGCGTTCTTCGCCGGTGGCGGCCTCCCAGATGGTGATCTCGCGGAAGCTGCCGCTAACGAGATATTTGCCGTCGGGAGACCAGCACATCGATTCAACGAGCGAGATATGGGCGGCCTTGACGTCCTTGCCTTCCTTCGTCTTCAGGCCCGGCGAGACGAGCGTGCGAACGTGGGCACCGGAGCCGGCATCGTAAATGTGGATCTGATTCCCGCGGGCGCCGGCGACGATGTTCTTGTCGGGGCTGACGGCAACGGCGCGGACCGGGTTGACGTTGGAAGGCGGCGGCGTGACGAAGATCTCCTTGGGCGGCTTGATGTTCTTGGGGGCCTTGGCGCCGTCGTCGATCCACAGCTTGATGAGCGCGACTTCTTCCTGGGTGCACGGCTCATCTCCCTTGGGAGGCATCGGCCGGCGGTGCGTGCGCTGGACGGCCTTGTAGAGGATGCTGTCCTGCGACTTGCCGGGCTTGACGACGTCGCCGCTCTTGCCGCCGCGCATCAGGGTTTCGTAGCTGCCGAGGTCGAGCTTGCCTTCCTTGATGTTTCCGCTGTGGCACACGGTGCACCGCTTGGCGAACAGCGCGTCAACGTGCTCGAGGTAGTCGAGCGGCTTTTTCAGGTCGGTCACCTTGAGCGGGATCTCCTTGATCGGGCCGACTTCTTTGAACTTTTCCTGGGCCGACGCGGGAAGTGACAGCAAGCACAAGGCGATGCAGGTGCAGATGAGACGCATGGCAGGCTCCTGGGGGTCTGCCGCTTGCGGCTTGGCGTTCGCGTGAGGTCAAGCGAACGCCAAGCCGCAAGCGGCGATTGATTACTTGGCTACGATGACATTGATCTTGGTCTCGTGCGTGAGCGTGACGTTGCCGTTGACGACGGCGGTTGCGCGCACGGTCAGGTTTGGCAAGTTAGCGGGCGGCGTGCCCGCGGCGATCTTGAGGGTCATCTTCGCTTCGTTGGCGTTGGCGGCAATGGTGATCGGGTCGCCGCTGACGCCCTTGACGCCGGGCGGGAGAACCAGCTCGACCTTGAAGGCGTCGGCGAAATCGTACATCCGCGCGACCTTGACGGTGATCATGCCGTCGCCGCCGGCCTTGATCGTCGGATTCGCGTTATCGACAGTCAGGGTCGCGACCTGCTTGGGCAGGACGATGACCGTCACCGGCGTCGAGACGAGGATCGTGTTGACCGGCTTGGCCTTGGCGCTGGGCGAGATCGTGGCGAAACCGCGGAAGACGATGTTGTAGGCGCCGGGGGGAACATTCGGCGCGACCGTGACGACGGCGTTCAGGTCGTCCTTGCCCGGCGCGAACGCCAGGTTGGCGAAGGCCATGCCCGCCGGCAATTCGCCGGGGACGGGAGCGACCTGGAAGTTCGCCTTGAAGTCGGCATCCGTGCGCGTCAGCTTGAGCGGCACCTCGATCTTGTCGCCCAGGGAAACGGCGACCTTGTCCTTGGCGGCGACGAACTTCGCCGGCGCCTTGCCGCGGACGGCCAGCATCAGCTCGCGATCGAGGCGGGTGACGGTTTGGATATTTTGCTGGATCGGCACGCCCCAGGTAATGCTCGCCGGCCGGGCCTGATGCACGACCTTTTGGCCGTTGATGGTCGCCGTGCCGACGACCTTGACGGCGCCGGAGTACGGCGCTGCGTTGTCAGCGGCGCTGACGACGAGCTGGGTGAACCGCATGCCGCCGGCCAGCACTTGCGGCGCGCAAGTGACGCCGTCGGGCAGTTCCATCGTCAGGGTGATATCGCCCTTGAAACCGTCGCTGCGCTGCGCGTAGACCGTGTAGTGGTGGGTGCCCCCCTGACCCACCCTACACGTGTCCGGGCGCGTTTCGTCCGCCGGCATCACCAGCAGACGAAAGTCGGGCTTCTCGGGCGTGATGCGCACCTGGTAGAGGTGCGTCGGATCGGCATAGTTCTCGCCGGTGTGGCTGACGATGAGCAGGTGATATTTGCCGTCCGCCGGCGCCACGAAGCGGAACGGGGCCGGATCGAGGTTGTTGCCCGTGAAGAAGCGCAGGCTCGGCGAATCGACGTTTTCATCGACGAGCGGAAAATCCTGCTTGGTCGCCAGGTTCTTGACGACGGCATAGATATCGGTGTGAGCGCCAAGCCGATGGCTGGCGATCTCGATCATCAGCACCTGGTCCTTCTTGGCGTCGAAGACATACCAGTCGCGGTCCCCCTTCTTGTCGATGCGGCCGGCGATGTGGCACGGCACCGGGACCGCCTGAGCTTTCGCCGGCACATCGTTGTCGTCGTTTTCGATGACGACCGGGGCCTTCGCATAAGTCAGCAGCACGGGGTTCGACGTGCCGGTCGGCCCGGTGAAGCGATATTCAAAGCCGTCGACCGAACCCAGCAGCGGCGTGGTGAGTCCGAAGTACTTGAGCTGATCGATTGACGCCGGGTCGCCGGGGGCAGTGATGCTGACGGTCAGCTTCTCGAGCACGCGGTCGCCGATCAGCGCCTTCGGATCGACGACGCCGCCCGGCAGGTTGCGGCCGTAGAGCGTGACCTGCGCCGTCTTGCCCGGCTCGATCATGTTCGGGAAGACGGCGTCGATATACGGCGCCAGGGCGATGTTGAGCCGATAAAAGTACTCGGCATTGGCGACGACGTGGGTGAACTTGCTGAGCCGGACGAGATAATCGCCGTCCTCGGGCAGCGTGACATCGACGAGGCCGTCCACCGCCGTGAGGACGTGCAGGATCGGCTGATAAACGCCGATCTTCTGTCCCTTGGGGCTGATGACCTCGATGAGCGGGTCGAGCCGGCTGTCGATGCTCGCGGTCAAGCAGGTGACGAGGATGCGCTGCCCCTTCTTGCCGGCGAAGCTGAAATAATCGACGTCGGTTGCAGCTGCAATGACCCCACTGATCGTCGTGCCGATCTCGACCTTCTGTGCCTGCTCGACGTCATTGTTCGGCTCCTTCTCGGCGACTTCGTTGAGATCGCCGACGACGAAGCGGCGCGAGTTCGAGACGCCATGCTTGTTGACCAGGCGCGCATCGTAGAAACCGACTGGCACGCTCTTGTCGATCGTTACCGTGAACTTCGTGATCGGCGGACGCACCGGGTCCTTCTTGTCCTTCGCCTTCGGATCGACCGGCGGCAGCGGCGGCACGACCGGAGCGCCCTTGATGCCTGGATGATTGAAGATCAATGCTTCGGGCTCTTCGCATTCGGTGCCGGTGAACGTCACCTCCACCGTCGTGGCAACCTTGCCTCCCGTCGGCGTGAGAATCGAAAGCCGCGGCGTAGGCCATTGGTGCCCATTGACGATCTGGGCCTGCACGGGAACGGCGCACAGGAGCGCCGTCACAAACGCGAACGCGAAGCGTTTACCGACCATGCTGAAACTCCTCAACGATGCCCATCGCAACGGGTCCGAAAACCTGCAAAAAGGGAGGAAGCAAAAAGGGAACACCAGGCAGGAGAAAATACGTTGGCGGGAGGCGATGGGTATATGGTAATGCGGACAGGAACGCTGGTCAAGTAAAATTCGCGATATGTGGGACGCCTCTCGATGGCTGGGCGCGAACTTTCGTGGTGCGGGCGGCTCGCCTGCACGTCCCTATCTTCACCAGCGACATGTGCAGGCGAGCCGCCTGCACCACGAAAAATCTACCCATCAAACATCGCGGCCCTGGCTTGACGCATTCGAGCACAAGGCGCCATGTTGCCAGCAGGTGGTACACGCGGCATGCTCGATCGCGAACGGCTTGCTCGCTTCCGTAAGCGTCACGCCGAGCCGGGCGGCCGGCGTCTCGATCAGGATCGGGCACACGAACACGCCGCGGTCGGTGACCATGCGGCTGTGGCTGCAGACGAGCAGGTTGGCATCGTAGCCGGCCATCATTTCCGGGGTGACGCGCTCGCCGTCGAAGTAGCCGCGCTGGCGCTGCGTCTCGGCGCCGATGCGCAGCGTCGGCAGAATCTTGACGCGCGGCCGGGTATAGCCGTGATCCTTGAGCAAGCGCACGAAGCCGGCGAACAGGTCGGCGTCGTCCTGATCGTCACGGGTGCGCGTGACGGTGAGGATCGGCAGGAAACCATGATCGAGCAACAGCCGCACGCCGGCCAGGATCCGCTCGAAGGTGCCGGCGCCGCGGACGGCGTCGTTTTCGTGCGGCGTGAAGCCGTCCATCGAGACGCGGAACTCCAGGCTGTAGGTCGATGCGTCCTCGGCCGCGCGGAGGCGCTGCAGCCACTCATCCTTCAAGACGGTACCGTTGGTCAGCACCGTGGCGGGGCCGTATTGCAGGGTGAGTTCGAGGAGCGCCACCATGTCGCGATTGAGGAACGGTTCGCCGCCGGTGAAGTAATACTCCTTGACGCCGAGAGTAACCGATTCGTCGAGGTAGCGGCGCACGGTGTCGAGATCGAGGAAGCCGAAGCTATCGTTGTGCGGGCTGCAACTGATGAAGCAATGCGTGCAGGCGAGGTTGCAGCGCGTGCCGGCAACCTGGAACCAGAGATCGTCGAGATGCGCGAGCGGAACCAGCGGCATGGCAATACCTTACAACATCGTAATCCTGATCCCCAGGACGCAAATCCTTCTTGCGGCCCTGTTCGTCTAGGCTTATGATATTCCTCACCCCGATGCCCGCTCGTTTTCACTCGAGAGATTCCCCATGACCATCCGCATCAACTGTCCGTCCTGTGAAACTCCGAACACGGTCGACGAATCCAAGCGCGGCATGAAAATGCGCTGCCGAAGCTGCAAGGAGCCGTTCACGGTTCCCGCGGCCAAGAAAAAGGTCACCGAAGCGGTGCAGTCCGGCACCAAGCTGAAGACCAAGTCGGCCAACGCCCGCAAACAAGCGGACGACGACGATGACGACGCCACGCCGGCGCCGAAGAAGAAGGGGGGCGGCATCCTCCTCCTGGTCGGCGGTGTCGCGGTCGTGCTGCTGTTCCTCCTGTGCGGCGGCGGTGGCGTGGGCGGGTTCTTCCTCTATCGCCACTTCTCGAACAAAGAGACTCCTCTGGAACCGCAGGTCGCCCAGAACAGCAAGAAAGACGATCCCAAGGGAGCCAATCCCAATCCGAACGACAAGGGCGACGGCGAACCGAAGAAGAAGACCGACGCCAAACCGAACGACAAGCAGGACGACAAGAAAGATCCGAATCCCAAGATCGATCCCGACCCGAAGAAGAATCCCGACCCGATGATCGATCCGGAGCCGAAGAAGAAGAAAACGAAGAAAACCGACCCCGATCCCGATCCGACGCCGATCACCAAGGAGGATCCGCTGCCGCCCGCGCTGGAGAAGGTGCGGCAGGCGACCGTCCTGGTGCGCGCCCTGCGGCCCGACGGCAAGTGGATCGAAGGCAGCGGCTTCGTCGTGCAGCCCAGCGTCATTGTCACCAACGCTCACGTTCTCGGCCTGCTCGATACAACCGTCCCGCCCAACGGCACGGAGGTCGTGTTCAACCCCGGAACGAAGGACGAAAGGAAGGTCGGCGCCGGCTATGTCATCGATCGCAGCACCGATCTGGCGATCATGCAGGTTGCCAAGAATATTCCGCTGCCCGAACCGCTCACGTTCGAGGAGGCGAGCAAGATCGGCCAGACGCAAAAGGTTCACATCTTCGGCTTTCCGAACCTGCCTCAGCGTAAGTCGCCGAGCGTCAGCAACACCGAGATCGTCAACGTCAAGAAGGACGGCGGCGGCGCCCTGGAGATGATCCAGGTCGGCGGGGGCATGAGCCCCGGCAGCTCGGGCGGTCCGGTCGTCAATGCCGACGGCAAAGTCGTCGGCGTCGCCCTGGGCGTCATCAAGGAAGCGGACATGCACCTCGCCGTTTCGCCCGAGGTCATCAATCGCGTGCTGATCGGCAAGATCGGCGCGGGGACCTTCGGCGGCACACGTGCGCTGCCGGGCAACAAGACGGTCATCTTCTACCAGGCTCCGGTCATCGACCCGCTCAGCAAGGTCCAGAGCGCTCGCGTCGATGTCTGGACGGGCAGCCCGACCGTCGGCCGGCCTTATTCTTACCAGCCGCCGAGCATGGCGCCGGGAGACAGTGCCCGCACCTCGCAGAATCTCATGATCCAGGGCTCGATCGCGACCAACGAACTTCTCGTTCCCGAAGCGGTTGCCGCCGGGCAAGTCGTCTGGGTGCAGCCGGTGATCTCGCTCAAGGACGGCACAACGCAATGGGGCGTCGCCGCGCAGATGCCGATGGCTTTCCCGGCGCCGAAGACCAAGTCCGAGTATGATCTCAAACCCGCCAACCTGACGTACAACTTCGAGAAGCCGAAGGACCGCACCGTGTCGCTCAAGTACACGCTGAAGGCAACCACGCCGACGGGGCCGGGGGTCTTCAAGAGTTCGGCCGACATCCTCGAGGTGATGACCGCGCTCCCCGACGGCGGGTTGATGAAGACCGGCTTCGGTTCGATCTCGGCCGAGGTCGAGCTTGCCGGGAAATCGCAGCCCATCCCGAAGGAGTTGATCGACCTGGTCAAGACGGTGCCGACCATTTACACCTTCGACTCGACGGGCAAGGTCAAGAACCGCGATTATCGTGTGCTGCCGAACACCGTGCCGAAGGAGCTGCAGGAGGGGGTCTTCGGCATGCTCTTGCAGACGGGGAGCATGTACGAGGCCACGTTTGCGCCGATGCCCAACAAGGAAATGCAGCCGGGCGACAAGTGGACCAGCACGCTGCCGATCGTGTTCCGCGCGAAGCAGAAGACCGGCATCGTCGAACTCGCCATGAACAACACTTACGAGGGGACGCAAGGCAAGAGGATTCGCCGCGACGGCATCATCACCGTGACCGGCAAGCTGCGCGCCACCGACGCCGAACTCAAGCAGTTCGACGGCGACCTCACGGGCAAGATCGCCTTTGACATCAAGGATGGCTACATCCACTCGGCCGATCTCAAGGTGGTCTCCGTGCCGACTGCGGCCGACGCCGACAAGTACACACTCGAGATCGAGCTTAAGCGCATGAACGGCAACCCGCTCAAGATCTCCGTGCCGGCCGATTCGATCGCCAAGGTCGATCCGAAGAAGGGCGATCCGAAAGGCGGTAAGCAGAAGCCGGCGCTGGACAAACGCGCCTCCCTCAATGGCTTCGACCCCGTTGACACCACCATCACGCTGCCGATGAAAAAGAAGGCACACTATCAGCGCTTTGCTGTCAACCTCGAAGCCGGCAAGACCTACGTGATCCAGTTGAACACGACGGCGTTCGCGCCGCTGATCAAGGTGCAGGCCCCGAACAACTCCTTTGTGGGGCAAGGCATCGGCCAGATCATGTTCCGGCCGACGGTCTCGGGACAGTTCCATGTCGTGGCGGTGTCCGGCGATGGCCGACAGGGCGGGTTCCACATCATCGTCCAGGAGCAATGACGCGACCCGGCGCGCCGAGCCTCGTGAGGGGCCGGGTTGGCGCCCTGTTGTAAAGAGTTGTCTGGTCTGGTTCATCATCGTAGTCATCACGCTCCGCGTGATGGATCCATCACGCGGAGCGTGATGGCTACGATGAAATGTCGGCGCACCAGGCGAGGAGCATTCATGGCAATACGGGCACGACGCCTGTGGTTCTCGCTGGGACTGCTCGCCTTCACCGGCTGCACGCTGATCGCGAGCAGGCCGACCTATTTGCTCTTCAACGCCTGGATCAACGATCGCCACGATCAGATCGCAACGCCGCCGGGATTCGTCGACGACGCCAGCCGGCTCAACCAAACGCGCGTCGCCGAGGTCTGGCCCATCCCCGCCGACCCCGCCGAGGCCGAGACGCAGCTGCGGGCACTCCTGCAACGAGCCCGGACCGACAAGCTCGCCATCTCCATCGCCGGCGCCAAGCACAGCATGGGCGGCCACGTCATCGCCCCCGACGGCATCGTCGTCGACATGCTCCCCTTCAAGCGCATCGAACTCAATGCCGCCAGGAAGACGCTGCGCGTCGGCGCCGGCGCCCGCTGGTCGGAGATCGTGCCGCACCTCGATGGCCGCGACTTCTCCGTTGCGATCATGCAATCGAACAACGACTTCTCGGTCGGCGGGTCGCTCAGCGTCAACTGCCACGGCTGGCAGGTGCGCCGGCCTCCGATTGCCGACTCGGTCGTGTCCTTCCGCTTGATGAAGGCCGACGGCGCGATCGTCACCTGCAGCCGCACCGAGAACACCGAACTCTTCTCCCTTGCGCTGGGCGGGTACGGCCTGTTCGGCATCATCCTCGACGCCGAGCTGAACGTGGTCGCCAACGAGCGCTATCGTGCCGAAAGCGTCTTCATGCCGAGCAGCCAGTACGGCGAACACTATACGCGCTTGGTCAACGACAACGTCGGCATGGCGTATGGCCGGCTGTGCATCGTGCCGGGCAGGGACAACACGGGACTGCGCCGCGAAGTTTTCCGCGCCCAGATCGGCAGCGTCGCCGGCAAGGACCTGCGCTGGCAGGCGGAGAAAAAGCTCGGCGAGACCGGCACGCAGCGCTTCGTGTCGCGCAATCAGCTCCTCAACGAGCCGGCCGACGTCTACCAGGAGCAAAACGCCGACCGCACCGATATTCTGCACGAGTACTTCGTGCCGCGCGCCCGCCTCGAGGAATTCCTCGTCAAGGCCCGGACGATCGTGCCGAACCACACGGTCGATCTGCTCAATGTGACCATCCGCGAGGTGCGCGAGGACAAGGACACGCTGTTGCGTTACGCCGATCAGGACCTGTTCGCGTTGGTGATGCTGTTCAATCAGCCGCGTCTGCATACCGCCGACGAGGCGATGCGAGTGTTCACCGGCGCCATGATCGACGCGGCCCTGGACTGCGGCGGCCGTTTCTACTTGCCGTATCGGCTGCACGCGAGCGTCGAGCAATTTCGCCGGGCGTATCCGCGCAGCACAGAGTTCTTCGCGAAGAAACGGCAATACGATCCGGACGGCGTTTTTCGCAATCAGTTTTTCATGAAGTATGGTGACCAGTAACCGACATGCACCGCATAGCACTCTTCGGCGGCATCTACAACAACTACCTCGCGCTCGCGGCAGCGCTCGACGACGCCCACCGGCGCCGTGTGGACGCCATCTATTGCCTGGGCGACATGGGCGCGTTCGGGCCGCACCCCGAGCGCGTCTTTCCGCTCTTGCGTGAGCACAACGTCCAATGCATTCAGGGCAACTACGACCATTCCGTCGGTAACGGCTTGTCCGACTGCCAGTGCGGCTACACCGACCCGCGCGACAACCACTTCGCCCGGCTCAGTTACGCCTACACGTTCGCCAACACCAGCCTCGCCAATCGGGAATGGCTGCGTGCTCTGCCGGCCCAAATGCGCGTCCAGCTTGGCCCCAATCGGGTCCTGCTCTGTCACGGCAGCCCACGCCGCACCAACGAGTTCCTGTGGGAATCGACGTGTTCGTCGGCGTTTCTCGAACATCTCTTGCAGACCTACGAAGCCGATATCGTCTGCACCACGCACACCGGCATCAAGTGGGATCGTCCGTTCGCCAACGAACGGCATTTCGTCAACGTCGGCGTCCTCGGCCGGCCGGAGAACGACGGCACGACCAACGTGTGGTACACGATTCTGTCTGCCCGTGGCGCGGGCGGCTCGCCTGCACATGAGCGTGCAGGCGAGCCGCCTGCACCACGGGTGGAGTTCGTCCCGGTGCGTTACGATCACGAACGCCTGGCGGCCGAGATGCGTGCGGAGAAGTTGCCTGCGGAGTTTGTGGAGACGGTATTGACGGGGTGGTGGACGACGTGTCTGGAAGTGTTGCCCGCGAAGGAACGGCGGCGCGGGCGGTTTTGATGCGTTTACGTTTAGCGCTCGCGTGGGCCATGCGAGCGCTAAACGTAAACCGGTTACGCCTCTTCCTTCTGCGTTTCGACGATCGTGCGCAGCTTCTTCATCGCCCGCACGTTGAGCTGGCGGACGCGTTCCTTCGTGATGCCCAGCTTCTCGCCGATCTTTTCGAGCGTCATGCCTTCGTCGCCGTTGTCCAGGCCGGCCCGCATGCGGATGATGTCGCGCTCGCGCGGCTCGAGGTGCTCGAGCAGGCGATTGACCTTGTCGCTCGCCTGGACGGCGGCGGCGACGCATTCCTGCTCCTGCGTCCGCTTGTCCTCGGCGACGTCGAAGACTTCTTCGTTGCCGGTCACGAAGCGTTCGCGGCGATTCTTCTCGTCGGGGATGCTGCGGGCGAAGTTCTTCATGATCGCCCAGCTCGCATAAGTGCTGAACTTGTTGCCCCGGCTGTAGTCGAACTTCTCGACGGCCCGCATGAGCGAGATGTTGCCGTCCGAAAGCAGCTCGAAGAAGTTCTCGGTCTGGCCCGAGTGCCGCTTGGCGATCGAGGTCACGAGCCGCATGTTGCAGCGGATCAGCAGCTCCTTGACCTGGTTGGCTTCCTTCATCGACGCCTCGATCTGGTCGAGCGTCTCGACGCGGAGCCTGGCATAGTTGATCAGGCCGCTCGGCGTCTTCATCTCTTCCAGCATCTTGAACGAGCGATACTTGAGGAAGTTCATCTTGCGGAACAGGTGCTGTTCCTGCTCCTTCGTCAGCAGCGGCATCTGGTAGTTGGAAATCAGTTCCGGCGGCGCGTCCTTCGGGATGCGCAAGTTGCGCCGGCTTTCTTCGAAGGCCGTGGCGTTCGGCATCGGCGCCATGATTTCTTCGGCCTTCGCCGCATCATCGAACGATTCGTGATAGATGTACTCGATGGGCTGATCGAGCAGCCGCTGGGCACGGATCTCGCTGAGCACGCGGTACATCGACGAACGGTTGCGCTGGAAGTTCTTGGCTAGAGTGTCCACGTCCATCCCCCTTTGGTAGGAGTTGTAAATCACCTGCTTCGCGGTCGAATCCAAGGATCCGGTCACATCGGGATACAACGCCTGATCAGGATGCTCCTGATCGAAATTCTTGATCGTGTAGCGGACCGTCTCCGGCGATCGCCCGAGCCGACGCGCGATGCGCCGGCTGATCTCGGTCAGACTGCCCAGGCCGAGCCGAGCGAAGCGGCGGGCCCGGCGGAGAATCTCGTCCTTCTCATCCTGGGTGAGCAGGGTAAACTTGCCGCTTTTGGCGATGCGGTCCTTGTTGGCGGCCAGGAACGGATCGACCAGCGACGGCAGGAAGCCGAGCTGCCGATGCCCGTTGCAGACGATCGGGATGCCGATGAGACCGCGCTTGCGCCAGCGGTGGATCGTCTTGGTGGTAACGTTGAGTTTCTTGCTGATCTCCTCGATCGTCATCACCGGCTCGGCGACGTCGTCGACCGGGATCGCCGGCAGCGACACGGCCAGGTCGTTGATCCACAGGCCGAGGTCGTGAATCGCGTCCTCGCCCGGAATCAGCAGGGCCTGATGCAGTTCCGAACGATAATCGTTGACCCGGTAGCAGATGAACTGATACGGGTACGATTTCTTCGGATCGATCTCGGTCAGCAGGTGCTCGGCGCGCCGGAGCTGCTCCAGACGGCGCGGCGGCGGCGCGAAGCGCACCTGCTGATCCGCGAGTTCCTTCAGTGCCTGTTGTTTGTAGGTCTTCATCGGATGCACTCCGTTAGCAACCGTCACTCGTCCCACTCTCTGTTTCGACCCCCAAGGTATCTACTGACACTACGGCTCAAAGTTCCATCAGGTTGGATGCCGGGCAGCTTTTCGAGGTTCGGCCTGTCTACCTATAGGACGGCCCGACTTGAGCTTTTCTTCCAGGTATTTCGTTTTTTCTCCGAATCTATTTCGATCATTTGCACTTTGCCGAACGCGAGACCCGAACTTGCAAAGAGCGTGCCGTAGGGGTGTCACGATAGTGAACAGGAACACCAATAATAAAGCTGATCAACTCGGTATCTCTTTATACCACAATATCTTGTGATCGGTATGTTTTCCTGGACTGATTGGTTCAGCAATCCGCTACGCGGCCGATCTACTGGACTATTTTACACTGCCATTGTTCAAAGTTGCAATGTCCGTAGCACATTTGGACTGCCAAAAACTACGGCAGCGCTGCTCATCTAACTATCCCCCAAATTCGGCAGGGTTTGTGAGACTTGCTGCAATATTTGACGATATTTCACCCGCCGCTCTTCAGCTGACTGGGACGAGGAGCTTAGAATCCAAGGTGACGTGGCTGTCCGGGAGCGGGTGTGTGTGAAACTCGCAAGCGCCGCGCAACCCATTTTGTCGCATTTCGGGCAATGGTCCAGTTTGCCGAATTTCGTAGGACAGGCTGCCAGCCTATCCAGACAGGCTGGCAGCCTGTCCTACGAAGTGAGCGAAAGGCGACAATCCCACGGAGCGAAATATGCGTCGTGAAATCGCTGTGCTGATTCTTGCGGTTACCGCTGCCGTCCCGGGTTGGGCCCAGCCGAACGACGCCGTGCGGATCGGCGAGGACTTCGCCAAGGACGCTCAGTACCACGTCGCCTGCCAGGTCGAAATCGCCGGCACACTCTCCGTTCCGCAGAGCAAGGACGGCGTCGCCAAGCCGCTCAAGGTCTCCGGGAAGAGTTCCATCAAATATGACGAACGCATTCTCAAGCTCAACGCCGGCCGGGTCGAGCGCACCGTGCGCAATTACCGCCAGCTCGAGTTCGAGCGCAAGATCGGGACCGAGGACCAGCACAGCAAGCTGCGGCCCGAGGCGCATCGGCTCGTCATCCTGCGGCACAACCAGTACGAGGTGCCGTTCTGCCCGCACGGCCCGCTGACCTGGGGCGAGATCGAGCTGGTCCGCACCGACGTGTTCGCCCCCGCCCTCGCCGGGCTCTTTCCCACGACGCCGGTCCGCGTCGGCGCGCGCTGGAAGGCCGACAACATTGCGATCCAGGAATTGACCGACCTGGAAAGGATCGACAAGGCCGAGTTCGTGTGCACCTTCGAGAAGATCACCACGCTGCTGGGCCGACGCAACGCCCATGTCCAGTTCGAGGGCCGAGTCCACGGCATCGGCGAAGACGGCAACGCCATGCACGAGCTGCGCGGCGCCTACTATCTCGACCTCGACGCCGGCTTCCTCGGTTACCTTTATGTCAAGGGGACCCATCACCTGCTCGACAAGTCCGGCAACGCCACGGGCAAGATCGACGGCACCTTCGTGATGACGCGAAACCGCACACCGCTCGGCAAGGAACTGAGCGATGCCGCACTCCAAGGCCTGACGCTGGAGCCCGGCCCAGAGAATACGATGCTGCTGTTCGAACATCCGCAGATCGGCGCCCGCTTCCTCTATCCGCGCAACTGGCGCATCGCCGGCTTCAACGACAAGCAGATCGGCATCGACGAGAACAAGGGGAGCGGCACGCTGCTCACCCTGGCGCCGGCCGCCGACACGCCGACCGGCGCCCAGTTCTATCAGGAGACGCTGCAATTCCTCGGCAAGCAAAAGGCCCGCATCCTGCGCGAGGAGAAACCGCGGGCGATCGGCGGCGGCTGGGAGGTGTTTGCCTTCGAGGCGGAAGTCAACAAGGAACGCGTCATCCTGCAGTATTACACGACGCGTCAAGGTGCGCTCGGTGCGACGCTGACGGCCCGCATCCTGCCGGCCGACCTGGCGCGCGTGCAGGGGGACGTCGAACGCATGGCACGGAGCCTGCAATTGAAGGCCGCGAAATGACTTGCCGCTTGCGGCGTAGCAGAGAATGGTCCCCCTGCTACGCCGCAAGCGGCG